>JALEIQ010000147.1 GCA_022769795.1 Clostridiales bacterium | reverse complement strand
CCTCGCACAAAGAGCGCCGATTGTGCGTCCCCGCGCCCAAAACCGGCACTTAGGGGTTTTTGCCGAGCCGTAGGGAAGCGGTGGCCCTGTGGGCCATTCGCCGAAGGCGAAAGCGACCCGCAGGCTGCCAGCGAAACAAGCGTTGGGCACGGCTAGTGCCCAACGCGCCGATTGAGCTGGATCTGCGTGCCGCCGCTTTCTGCCTACTCTTTCCAGAAAGAGTAGGCGCAGGGTGTGGGGGCGCGTAGCCCCCACCCTGTTTCGCGGAAATGCTTCCGCAAGAAAGCAGACCAAAGCCTCGGTGGGCGGCCAGCCGCAAAAAAGGCGAATCGCCCCAAAGCCCCGCGGGCGGCCACCCCGCAAGAAACCCCACCCGCAGGGCACAGAGCCCGGGCCGCGGGGCCCCACCCCGCAAATCAAATCAGTCAATCACCCGCTCGTCGTTGAGCTTCTTTATCATCGCCACAGCCTCCTCAAAGGAAACCGTGCCCACGTTTTCGCCCTTGCGGTTGCGAATGGTTACCGTGCGGTTCTCCGCCTCGCGGTCGCCCAGCACAAACATGTAGGGAATCTTCATCAACTGGGCCTCGCGTACCTTGAAGCCGATCTTCTCGTTGCGCAAATCCAGCTCGGGGCGCAGATTTGCCGCCTCCAGCATGGAGGCAATCTCATGCGCGGCCTCGTCGCTGCGGCTGGTAATGGTCATTACCTTCACCTGCACAGGCGCTAGCCAGGTGGGGAAGGCGCCGCCGAAGTGCTCCACCAGAATGCCGATGAACCGCTCGATGGAGCCGAACACCACGCGGTGAATCATCACGGGACGATGCTTCTCGCCGTCCGCGCCGGTGTAGGTCATGTCAAAGCGCTCGGGCAGGTTCATATCCAGTTGGATGGTGCCGCACTGCCAGGTACGGCCCAGGCAGTCGGTGAGGTGGAAATCGATCTTGGGACCGTAGAACGCGCCGTCGCCCTCGTTAATCACGTAGTCCACGCCCAGCTCGTCCAAAGCGCCCTTGAGGCCGTTGGTGGCAAGCTCCCACATCTCGTCGGTGCCGATGGAATCCTCCGGACGGGTGGACAGCTCCACATGATAGGGGAAGCCAAAGCGGGTGTATACCTCGTTAATCAGGTTGAACACGCCCTTGATCTCGTCCTTGATCTGCTCGGGAGTCATGAAGATGTGCGCGTCGTCCTGAGTAAAGCAGCGCACGCGCATCAGGCCGTGCAGCGCGCCGCTCTTTTCGTGGCGGTGCACCAGGCCAAGCTCGCCGGAGCGGATGGGCAGGTCGCGGTAGCTCCACAGCTTGCGCTGGTACACCAGAATGCCGCCCGGGCAGTTCATGGGCTTGATGGCGAAGTCGGTATCGTCAATCTTGGTGGTGTACATGTTTTCCTTGTAGTGATCCCAGTGGCCGCTGCGCTCCCACAGGGCGCGGTTGAGCATAATGGGGGTTTTGATTTCCTCATACCCTGCCTTGCGATGAATCTCGTGCCAGTAATCCTCCAAAATGTTGCGCAGAATCATGCCCTTGGGGTAGAAGAACGGGAAGCCCGGCCCCTCGTCGCGGATGTCGAACAAATCCAGCTCGCGGCCCAGCTTGCGGTGGTCGCGCTTCTTGGCCTCCTCAATGCGATCCAGGTGCTCCTGAAGCTGCTCCTTGGTGGGGAAGGCCGTGGCGTAGATGCGGCAGAGCATCTTGTTATGCTCGTCGCCGCGCCAGTAGGCCCCGGCCACATGGGTGAGCTTAAAGGCCTTGATATAGCTCAGGTTAGGCAGGTGCGGGCCAACGCACAGGTCGGTAAAATCGCCCATCTCATAGAAGGAGAGCTCCTCATCCTCGGGCAGATCCTCAATGAGCTGCACCTTATAGGGCTCCTCGCGCTGGGTCATGTAGGCGATGGCCTCGGCGCGGGGCAGCGTATAGCGGCGCGGACGGATGCTCTTTTTGGCGCAATGCTGCATTTCCTTCTCGATTTTGGCCAGATCTTCCATGGTGAAGGGCACCTCGGTGTCAAAATCGTAATAGAAGCCGTCCGCGATGGCCGGGCCGATGGCCAGCTTTGCATTGGGGAACAGGTGCTTAACGGCCATGGCCATCAGGTGGCTGGCGGAATGGAAGAACACCTTGCGGCCCTCGGGGTCGTCAAAGGTTACGGGGGTTACGGTCTGATCGCTATCCAGGGGGTGAAAGAGGTCGATCATGGTATCGTCCTCCAGCTTCACCGCCAGATACTTTTTAAGATCGTCAGGCATCTGCGCCTTCACCAGGTCGCCCACGGAGGTGTTCTTTTCCACCTCGTAGCTTTTGCCAAACATGGTTAGAATCATGGTTTCCGTTCTCCTTTCCTCTTTTCGGGGACGAAAAAGCCCGCCCCCACATTGGCTGCGGGGGCGGGCGAAGAATCATTCGCTCGCGGTTCCACCCTGCTTGAAGGCGCGTGGCCTCCACTCATTGACGGCGCTGTATCGCGCGCCAGGCGACCCTGTCGGCGGGTGGTGTCCATACGCTTTGGGCATCCGTCGCTTTCAGCCTGCGGCGACGTTCTCTTTCATGCCCCTCAGGCGCGGCGCGTCCCACGTCATTCAGGATGCGTTCAATATAGCACCGCGCGGGGCGGATGTCAAGTGGTTTGCGGGAAAGGTGGGGCCGTATCGTCAGCTTCCGCCGCGGCTAGCAGCCAGGCGCATACCGCAAATACCGTTACGGAGAGCTGCTTGTATGTCATCCAGAAATGCAGGCGCACATGATTTTTAAGAACAAGATACCATATAAAGGGAAACAGCGCCACAAACAGCACGGGCAGAGCCTTTGCCGCGGCTTTGAAGCAGACGCGGCCCCGGCGGAGCGCAAGGAAGCCTGTCCACAATAGCAGAAGTAGAAATAGCGCCTTGTTGGAGCCCATAAAGAAGGTTTCCAAATTGGGCAAGAGCGCTTCGGCGGCGGTCATTGTAATGGTGTAGCTGCCTGTATCAAAGGAGCCGTCCATCCGAAAGGCCGCCTGGCGCAAAACATCAGCCATAACATTCTGTTCGGTAAGAAGCGTGCCGATGACTGCTTTTCCAAGCCACGTCAGGCCATAGCCCGCCATCCATAGCATGGGCAGCAGCAGCGCGTGCTTCCACAGCCGCGCGGAGCTGCCGCCTTCCCGCAGCATAAGCAGCAGACAGCATACCAGAGGATATCCCAGCGCCAGAACGGGAAAGGTGAGAAAATCCAAAAAGCATACCACAGAGCCAAGCAGCATAAAGCTTTCCGGCAAGAAACGGCGAATGCGCGGCCAGCCCCCAAGCAAGATGCAGCAGGCAAGCAGCGTGAGCAGCGTAACGGGCATGTATTGCTGGCAGAAGGGAGCCAGAAGCACAAAGCCCATGGCCAGAGCCACCCAAAAGCACAGCGCCGTGCGTGCGCCCAGGCGCGCGCGGCAATGCCAGCAGCACAGAACAAGCAGCCCCATAACGGCCATCATGTTAAGATACCGGATGTTGATAATGCTAAGCGCAATGCTCATGGGCCTCAGCAGCACGGCATAACCATGCCAGTAACGCGCGTAATCCGTGCGCATGGCCGCGTCCACAACATTTCGGCCATTTTTGAGCAGGCCCTCATAGATGACCCGGTCTGTAACGTTGTCAGCTATGCCAAAGCCGGAATGCCAAAAGTAGGTGGCATAGCCGCCCGGCATATTGCCTTCTTCAATCAAGACGTTTGTTGCGGCGGTTACATTCTCACGAATCCATTCGTCGGGAAAGGAATAGGCCGCGAGCAGCAGGAGCGTATAGAGAGCGAGAAGTGCCGCCAAAAAAAGCGCCAGCCGCCCTCCACGACGCAGATAACGGTGCATACGTACCTTCTCCTTCCTTATCTTCCGTATCCCACGGGGCGCAAAGCGCTGAAAACACATGGGGCTGTGCCGTCATCCTCCTCCCAGGGAAGCGATAACATCGCAGCAAACCCTCAGCCCTGCCGCCGCCTGAGCCTCCTGCGCCGCCACAGCCGGGCCGCCAGCCAGGCAACGCCCGCGCCCGCCAGCACGCCCGCGGCGTCCAGGCCTATATCCCGCCAGGAGGCCGCGCGCGAGCTTACAAATAGCTGGTGCAGCTCGTCGCCAGCGGCATACAGCGTTCCGGCCATCCAGGCGATTGCCGCCGCATAATCAAGAGCGTAGGCGTTTGCCAGCCAGAATAGCCAAAAGCCCAGCCAGGCATATTCCAGAAAGTGCGCGCCCTTGCGCACGATTAGCTGCACCGTTTCATAAAGCCGCGTTTGCTCATGGGCGGAAAAGGTGGGGTAATCCGGCTGAATGACCGCGATAATCGTCCTGGTTACGCGGCCGCTGCTGCTCCAGGACGCGTCCCCCTCCTGGGCGGAAAACGCGAAAATTCCCGCCATGGTTCCTAGCACGATCAGCCACAGCAGGGCGCATATCCACCCCGGCTGCCGCCGCGCCCTTGCGTGAGGGCTCACCGCTTGGGCACCACAACGCCGCCGGTTTTCCAGATGCTGCGGGCGGGCACCGTGCCGCGCACGCAGCTAAGCGGATAGATGTTGCTTTCCCGGCCGATGACAGTGCCGGGGTTCAGCACGCTGTTGCAGCCAACCTCCACATGGTCGCCAAGCATAGCGCCAAATTTTTTCAGTCCTGTTTCCATGCGGCCATTTTCATCCCGCACCGTTACCAGCGTTTTATCCGATTTTACGTTGGAGGTGATGGAACCGGCACCCATATGCGCCTTATAGCCCAGGATGCTGTCGCCCACATAGTTGTAGTGAGGCGTTTGCACGCCGTCGAACAGGATGACATTTTTCAGCTCCACGGAGTTGCCCACCACGCAGCCCTCGCCCACCAGCGCCGACCCGCGGATGAACGCGCAGTGCCGCACCTCGGTTTTGGGACCAATGATGCACGGCGCGCCCAGATAGGCCGTAGGCGCGATCACGGCGCTTTCGTGCACCCACACCTGGGGCGCAACCTGCACATAGCCCTTTTCCTCCAACGCGGGGCCCAGGGATAAAATCAGCTCCTTCACGCCGCTCAGCGCCTCCCAGGGATAGGTGAACCGCACAAGATAATCCCCCGCCAGCGTATGAGTAAGGTCAAAAAGCTCCTGAATGTTTAGCATGCTGTTTCTCCTTTCCCGGCGGTTTCCCCCCGCCGGTAGCTTGCCCACCCCCCGGCGCGGCTATGCCGCGTCAGTCCCGGCGGAACAAATCGCGGGTGTACACCTTTTGGTATACGCCGTCCAGGCAGGAATCATACCTGTTGGCAATGATGGCGTCGCTTTGCGCCTTGAAGGCCTCCAGATCGTTGACGACGGCGCTGCCAAAGAAGGTGCTGCCGTCGGGCAGCGTGGGTTCATAGATAATGACCGTCGCGCCCTTGGCCTTTACGCGCTTCATCACGCCCTGGATGCTGCTTTGGCGGAAATTGTCGCTGCCCGCCTTCATCGTAAGCCGGTACACGCCGATGGTGACCTTCTTTTCGCGCGAGGCGTTCCATTCGCTGCTGCCGGTATAGTAGCCCGCCTTTTGCAGCACGCGGTCGGAGATAAAATCCTTGCGGGTGCGGTTG
>JALEIQ010000146.1 GCA_022769795.1 Clostridiales bacterium | reverse complement strand
CCCCTGGGAGGTGTCGGAGGGCCGCAGACCCGCAACCTCAATCGTCGTCACGGGCACTACCGTGCCCATGACTCGTTTCGGTTGACTCCTTCGGTTCACTTTGGGCTTCGCCCAAGGCCCCACAGGGGCCACGTTCACCTTCGTCCCCTCCGACTGTAATCCGAACCCAGCGACATGTGCGGTGGGTTCGGAAGCCTTGCGTAGCAAGGTTTCCTTGCAGGGTTCACCGGCCGCGCCGCAGGCGCAGGTGAACCCTGTTTCGGCGGAAAAAATCGCGCAGCGAGCTTTTTCGACGGCCTGAGTATACCACACCTTGCGCGCGGGATGCAAAGCGGCCCTCGTTGCACAAACGCCCCAATCATGCTACAATAAGGCTACCGGCCTGTGCGAAGGGAGAGGAATACGCATGCGAAGAATCGTTTTGTGCCTGATGCTGGCCCTGGCCTTCACCTGTTCCTGCGCCTCCGCGCAGGAGGAGGATACCATTGCCACCTATATGCTGCCCGACGGTGCGGAGGCCGTCTTTTTCACAGACGCCTTCACGATGGATGTACCCGATGGGCTTGAGCCCATGTATGCGCTGATGCGCACCGCCAACGCCGATTCGGACGTATATCTGGTGCGCATGAAGCACGGCCGCGCGCTGGCCAGCGTAAGCTGCACGCCGCTTGACGAGCCCATCGATGCTCAGACCATGCTTTCGCGCTGGCCCGATATTGCCCAGACCATTTCCAAAACCGTGGCGTATATCAACGCGGACGAAAGCTGCGCCGCCGTGGAGCAGCGCTATGGTCACGAGATTCTTTCCATTACGACGGACATTGCCGTCGGCGGCGATAACATGCTGCTGCTGCGCGCGGAGGGAGCCGCCTTCGTCCTGGGCGGCGATCTGATCGAGCTATGGGCCGTGCGCCCGGCGGATCCCGTGTACCTGTACGACGCGGAGGCCGCCGCCGAGCTTGCCAGCGACCGGGAGGACCTGCAATTTTTCCTGGACAGCCTGGCATTCCCGGAGGAATAGGCTGCAAAAGAGGGGGAGCGCACCATGGAAACCATCAGCATCATTGTGCCCTGCCTGAACGAGCAGGAGGCCATTCCCCTGTTCTACGAGGCGTTTTTGAAGGATACTGCCGGCATGGACACGGCTTTTGAGTTCTGGTTTATTGACGACGGCAGCACGGACGGCACCATGGCCGCGCTGCGCGCCCTGCGAAGCGCGGACGAGCGCGTGCATTTTATCAGCTTTTCGCGCAATTTTGGCAAGGAAAGCGCCATGTATGCCGGTATGCAGGCCGCCACGGGCGATTACGTGGCCATTATGGATGTGGATTTACAGGACCCGCCGGCCCTGCTGCCCCAGATGCTCAACGGCATCCGTGCCGAGGGATATGATTGCGTGGCCACCCGCCGCGTTACCCGCAAGGGCGAGCCAAAGGTGCGCAGCTTTTTTGCCCGCGCCTTTTACCGGTTGATTAACCGCATTTCCAAAACCGAGATTGTGGACGGCGCGCGCGATTTTCGCCTGATGACCCGGCAGATGGTGGAAAGCATCCTGAGCCTTGGCGAGGTAAGCCGCTTTTCCAAGGGCATATTCAGCTGGGTGGGCTACCGCACCAAATGGCTGGAATATGAAAACATAGAGCGCGTGGCGGGGGAAAGCAAGTGGTCGTTTTGGAAGCTGCTTTTGTACTCCATCGACGGCATCATCGGCTTTTCCACCGCCCCTTTGGCGATTGCCTCCGTGGTGGGGGTGCTGTTCTGCCTGATCGCCTTTGTGCTGATTTTGTTCTTCTTCTTCAAAACCATTATCTGGGGCGACCCAGTCGCGGGCTTCCCGGCCACCATTTGCATCATTTTGCTTTTGGGCGGCATTCAGCTTTTCTGCGTGGGCATCCTGGGCCAGTATTTGAGCAAAACGTACCTGGAAACCAAGCGCCGCCCCATTTATATTGCGCGGGAGAAGCAGTGAGGGAGGGCGGCCGCACTAGCCGGGCCGCGGGATGTCATCTTGAAATACGCGGATAAATCATCGTGAAATAGGACAATAGATTATACCCGCAATGCCCGATGATGCAGCAAAAAACAGACCCGGTTTTGATATAAAGCAATCCCAAAACAATTCCGCAAATCAATGACGATAGCGTCTGTACCATATTCAAATGCAGAAGCGCAAAAAGCACGGAGGAAACGAGCAGCCCCACAGCCGTTCCATAGGCCGTTCTTATCCCGTTTAGGATGAAGCCCCTCATCAACAGTTCTTCTATCACAGGCGCAATGACACATATCTGAAGGAAGCTTGCGACCGGCGCTTTCGTTAAACCCTCAACGTTTTCCTGATAGGCCTGCTCGCTTGAGGGAAACGCCTTTTCAAGAAGCGGGTCTAAGCCTTTGTCCAAAAGCAGATAGAACAAAACAGAGCAGCCAAGGGCAAGCGCAACCCCAGACGGCGTCAGGTTTGCAAACAGCGCAATATCATGCCCCGCCCTTTTCAGCAGCGCAAGAAAGCCGCATACACATATTGCGATTGTGAGGGTATTGAGCCAGCTGGAAAAGCCGGGAAATACCCTTCTCCAAACCGCCACATTCAGAAATGTGTAAAACAGCATAACGCCAAAATAGATGGCTGTCCAACCAACAGCGCCGCCTATGGTAAGGTTCGGTTTCATGATAGGCCGTTTCACCTCAGCTTCCCATTCCGTTTGCCCAAACAGCGATTTGTCTTTCAAACAGGAACCAATTATACTACGGGCTTATAAAAAATTCCACTTCGGCATTGAAAGCAAAAGCGGCAGGGGGATGCTCCTGCCGCTTTCAAAGTGCGCGTCCTTTAGCTTCTGCCGGGCGCGCCGTTATCCTCTCCTCAGGCGTCCAGCGAGCCGGAGAAGGAAATCACGCCCTCGTTTCCCTCCATGAACTGCATAAACTCCTCATGCGTTACGGAGCGATCCGTCTTGATGGTGAGGGCATAGCAGGCGGTCGCGTCGTCGTTGCGGGTGATGCGGGTTTCAACAACCTGGGCGCGCCATTGGGTAAGCCGCTCCTGAAGCGTTTGCCGGAACGCCTCGGTATCGGCAACGGTAATTTCCAGGTGGCAGGTGTGGTACGCGTCGTTGCCAACGGGAATTTTATGCATCAAAATCTGGATTGCCACAACCATCACCGTGGCAAACAGCCCCAAAACGTACATGCCCGAGCCAAGGGCCAGGCCGATACCGGCCGTCGCCCACATGCCCGCCGCCGTGGTGAGGCCCTTGATGGTGCTCCCGTTTTTGAAGATCACGCCAGCGCCCAGAAAGCTGATGCCGCTAACCACCTGCGCCGCCAAACGGGCGGGGTCGGCCCCGCGCGTACCGGCGAAAACGACGCCGTCGCTGGTTAAATCGGCAAAGCCGTATTTGGATACGATCATTACCACCGCGGCGGTGCAGGCAACCAGCACGTGGGTGCGCACGCCGGCCTCCTTCAGCCTGCGGGAGCGCTCCACACCGATGATCGCGCCGCATAGGCAGGCCGCCACCACGCGGGCAAGCAGCTCAAGTTCCCGTCCCACAGTAAAGCTCTGGTGCAGCATTTCCACAAACAACATCGTTCTCTCCCCTGTCTGAAGGCTTGACATTTCACAAGCCATATCCTATGATAGAGAATCAAAACACAAATTCAGCATCATGTCAAATACTGAATTGCAATAGGCCCATCATAATTTTTAATGGAGGCGGAGAAATGATCGATCCCCGGCTGTATTCTTTGATAAAAGTGGCGGAAATTGGCAGCTTTACCCGCGCGGCGGAGCAGCTCTCCCTGACCCAATCGGCGGTCAGCCAGCACATCCGCCAGCTTGAGCAGCAGCTTGGCGTGCGCATCTTTGACCGCGCGAACCATCAAATCCGCATGACCCGCGAAGGCGAAACCGTTCTAAAATACGCGAAGCGGATGATGGCCCTCACCAACAACCTGTGCCGGGAGCTGAGCAGCGAAAAGCAGCACATCACCAGCCTGACGGTGGGCATCACCCACACGGCGGAGAGCAACCCCATTGCCGAGGCGCTCGCAAAATACGCCAGCGTTCACAGCGGGTTTAAGATTACAATCATTACTGATATCATAAGCAATCTTTATGATATGCTCAAGACCTATGAGCTTGATCTAATCATCGTTGAGGGCCGTAACAGCGATCCCACGCTTCGCAGCCTGATGCTGGATACCGACTGCCTGGTGCTGGTTACCTCGCCCAATCATCCCCTGGCGAAAAAAAGCCTGGTAACCATTGACGAGCTCAAGCGGGAAAAGCTCATCCTGCGCCTGCCGGATTCCAATACGCGCAACCAGTTCATCGCCTCCCTGGAGAGCCAGAACCTGACCATCGACGATTTTAACGTCGTTCTGGAAATTAACAACATCGCCACCATCAAGGATTTGATCCGCCATGATTTCGGCGTGTCCGTGCTCGCCAAAAGCGCCTGCCTGGACGAGCTGCGCAAGAACAAAATCGTCGCGCTGCCCATTGAAAACCTGAGCATGATGCGCGAGGTCAATATCGTCTATTCTCAGGACTTCGAGCATTTTGAGCTTTTGCGGGATATTGTGCGCACCTATAACGAGGCCCGCGGGCTGGTTCGGGAGGGGGGATGACGGGAAAAGCGTTGTTAAGCTTTCCGCCGCTTCCGTCTGATTCATCGCCATTGCCTTCAATAAGCCTGTCCGTATTTTCACCAGAAAGTCCGAACGCAGTCAATGGCATTCCCCCTGTTATCACATCATTGCCACGACTTCCCCTTCGCGGTTAATGATAGCCTTTCCGCCGCCGGCAACCCTTCTCAGCAACACATCCTCCCGAATGTTAGGGTTCTTACAGCCGCTTCCGGTGATTTTTCCTTTACAGCACCAAATTTTGGAATGAACCTTTTCGCCAGGCACCGCACAATGGCTTGTGACGGTACGCCGCATATAGGGCGCTCCGCATCCGCCGCAGATAATCCTTCCATATAATTCATGGGAGTTCCCCTGCCGGCGCACTCCCTCCTTCCTCGCGTTTTCCTCCTGCTTCAGCCGCTCCTGAACCGCGTTCCACAGGGCTCTGCTAACGATGGCCTCGTGATGATCCGTCAGGTAATGGGTCGCGTATGGAACGATTGGATCGGGCCTCTTTGTCAGAAAATCTTTAGGAGCCTGCTTTTGAAGCCTTTTATCTCCCACATAGCTCTCGTTGCCAAGAATGCAGCGGATGATCTGATGGGTGAAAGGCTTTTCTACCCTTTGCCTGCGCGCCCCCTTCTCGTTCAGTTCACGACAAATCTGCATCATGCCCGCGCCCTCGGCATACCGGCTGAAAATATGGAGGATGATCCACGCATCCTGATTGGGAACCAGCTTTCCATCCTCTACGCTATAGCCCAGAATCTGATTTTTGTGTGGAAGGCAGATACCGGCTTCGACTCTATGGCGGTTTGCGGTCTTCATGTTCTCGCTGATGGACCGGCTTTCATCCTGAGCGATGGCGCACATAAGCGAGAAGATCAGGCGGCTGGCCGGAGCGTCGGTACGGATATGCTCTTTCTCAAACACCACAGCAACATTTTTGGAACGGAGCATCTCGGTGTAGCGTTGGCACTCCACGATGTTGCGGGAAAAGCGGGAAATGCTCTTGCACAGGATCAGATTGATCTTTCCTGCGCAGGCGTCTGCAATCATCCGCATGAATCCCTCGCGCTTCCCGGCATTCAGGCCAGAACGGCTATCGGAGTACAGTCCCGCAAACACCCAGTCGGGATTGGCCTTTATATAATCGAGATATGCGATTTGCTGTGCTTCCAGGCTATCCTCCTGATCCGTTCGCTTTGTGCTGACGCGACAGTAAACGGCAACCTGCAGCTTCGCCTTCTGCGCAGCCGCTTCGACTTTTCTTATCCTCATCGGCTTTCTCCGTTTCTCGCCAGCAATCCTTGAGCGCGTCCGCTTACAGCCCCATAACGAACTTTCCCTTGACCTTGGTTTGGCCCGATCGAACCTTTTCCAGAAACGCATTGTACTTCTTCGCCGCATTATCCGGGCGAAAATGCTCATGGGGAATGGGCAGCGGCATCGTAATTTCGCCGCCATCCCTCCAGCGCACGGTTACCTGGTCATCCTTGAACGCAATTCTCTCCACTAGGTCATCCAGCCAGTAATAATCCACCCGCTCCATTTCCTTTCCATACTTTTCTCTGTAGGCGGCAATCATCACCGCGTCCAGCAGGTTTTGGATTATCAGAAACCGTCCGCAGCCGTTTGGCCCATAGCAGCCCCATCCGCCGTTATGCACCTTCTTGCCGCCAAAATAGACCGAGTAAAGGCTGCCATGCGCCAACGTTTCGCCGCAGTACGGGCACTTGAGCATGGTGTCATAGGGATAACTGCTGTTCCCGGTCTTGACCTGTCGCATCCGGGCAATCGCTCCGGCCTGAGCAAAAAGGCGCCGGTCGATAATCGCCGGGTGGGCGTTGTAGATATGATAGAGCGGCACTTCTCCATGGTTCCTGACCTCCTTATGGGTCAGATGGCTCTCAATGTAGTGCTTCTGCAGCACCACATCTCCGGTGTACTTCTCATTATGCAGCATTCGGGCCAGTTGCAGCGGCTTCCAACGGTCGCCCGCGGGCGGAGGGACGTTGCGGGCAGTCATATCCTTTATAATTTCACTGGGCGTTTCGCCCTGCACATAACGCGTGAAGATTTCCTTCACGACGGCGGCTTCTTCGGGCACAATGATGTAGAGCTCCTTGTCCGTATGCCGGTAGCCGTAGATAGGCACCCGCATTTCCCGTCCGGCTTCAAACCGTTTGCGTATGCCCCATTTCACGTTTTCACTGATGCTTCGGCTCTCCTCCTGGGCGAAGGCAGCCATCACGGTCAGAAGCATCTCGGAATAAGAAGCTGCTGTGTCGATGCCCTCCTTTTCAAAGAATAGCTCCACACCATGTGTTTGAAGCTCCCGAACATAATTCAGGCAATCCATCGTGTTTCTCGCAAAGCGGCTGATGCTCTTGGTAATGATGTAGTCAATCTTTCCCGCTTTGCAGTCGGCAATCATCTGCTGAAAGCCAACGCGGCGCCTGGTGTTGGTTCCGGAAATGCCCTCGTCTATATAGATGTTCACCAGTTCCCAATCTTCATGAAGCGTGACCTGATAGCGGAACGCATCCATCTGGTTTTCCAGGCTGCCCAGTTGTTCATCCCTGTCCGTGCTGACGCGGCAGTAGGCTGCCACACGTATCTTTGCCCTATTCTCAGGGCTGATAAAATGCACATCGACCGCCTGGCCCGTGGGAAACTGTGCAATAGCCTCCGGGGTGTAGAGGCTTGCTACGCTTGTGTACATTACCCTTCCTCCCTTTCTTATGCTCCCGCTCTCCAACTATCGTCCCGCAGAATTTCCATTTTCCTGGGCGTCAGGGGCATGTAGGAGATTAAAATTCCGCTGTCGAACATTCTTTGAACCCTGTCGAACAGCGCTCTGGAAACAAGCGGCTCATGGTGCTCCTCAATGTAATAGCGATCCCGGTAGCCACGGTTTGCCACCTGGTGGCCGGGCGTCAGGCAAACCGTGCCGTGGGAATAATAGTCACCCAGGTAGGCGACATTGCGCAGCATGTTTCTCACACGTTTTTGCAGCCACACATCGCCGGTATTCTCCTTCTTTTCTATAACGTTTAATGCGTCCAAAATTTCGGGGTAGCTGCGTCCTTCCGCCGCCATGAAGAAGGCTGTCCTGACCCGCCTGGCCTCATCCGGATTGACCTGCCAGGCCTTTTCTCCCGAACGGTAATATCCATAGGTCACCCGCCCGAAGGGTCTGCCCTCCGAAGCGTATTGCTCATGGCATTTTATCACGTTTTGGCTAATGCTATTGCTTTCTTCCTGCGCCAAGGCAGCAAGGATGTTGAGGAAAAGGTCGCTTTTGATATTGTCGGTACGCAGGCTCTCGCGTTCAAAGACAATCGTTACATTGATCCTTCTGAACCTTTGGATAAGATCAACGCAGTCCGCCATTTTGCGGGCGAAGCGCGAGATGGATTTTGTCAGGATCAGGTCAATCTTTCCCGCCTGGCAATCCGCAATCAGGCGCTGGAGGCCCGGACGGCTTTGGGCCTTCATGCCGCTTTTTCCCTTGTCGCCATACAGCCCGACCAGCTCCATTTGCGGATCGTTTTCAATTTTGTCCCGAAAATAGTTCATTTGGATCTCATATGAGCCTTCCTGTTCTTCCCGCTCGGTGCTCACCCGGCAATAGGCTGCGGTTCTCACTTTTGCGCTTTGCGCGTCACGCGGCTGGATATGGGCGCCTTTGTTCCGGATGTTGTCTTGCGTGTCCTGCTTCAATGCTACCTGCGCTCCTTTCGAGAAATGGCGTTTTGACATCACGAGCTTTTTTGCACGTTTATTCAACACTTTTTTGCGCAAATAAGTCAAGCAAAGCAAAAGATAACAAGACTATAGGCGTGGCATGGCCGGTTTCTTCGCGGCGCGCCAACAAAAAAACGCCCCGCGGGAAGGCTCCCGCGGGACGCGAAGTATTGAAAAGGCATGGAAACCGAACACATGGAAGTTGAACCGTCATTTCCCCCGCCGGTAGCTTGCCCACCCCCGGTGCGGCTATGCCGCGTCAGTCCCGGCGGAACAAATCGCGAGTGTACACCTTTTGGTATACGCCGTCCAGGCAGGAATCATACCTGTTGGCAATAATGGCGTCGCTTTGCGCCTTGAAGGCCTCCAGATCATTGACGACGGCGCTGCCAAAGAAGGTGCTGCCGTCGGGCAGCGTGGGTTCATAGATAATGACCGTCGCGCCCTTGGCCTTTACGCGCTTCATCACGCCCTGGATGCTGCTTTGGCGGAAATTATCGCTGCCCGCCTTCATCGTAAGCCGGTACACGCCGATGGTGACCTTCTTTTCGCGCGAGGCGTTCCATTCGCTGCTGCCGGTATAGTAGCCCGCCTTTTGCAGCACGCGGTCGGAGATAAAATCCTTGCGGGTGCGGTTG
>JALEIQ010000145.1 GCA_022769795.1 Clostridiales bacterium | reverse complement strand
GCATTTGTTTTTCAATGACCTTATCGGTAATCTCCACGGTTTGCTTGCGCAGCTCGGCGTCCTGGCCGCGCAGGTTTTCCTGCTCGGTTACGTCGCGCATGATGGAGATAACGATGTGGTACTGCCGGTCGTAGAGGATGGTTTCATCCACGTAGAGCTGATAGTCCGCAAGGAAATGCTTGCGCGTGGTGATGTGCAGCGCGGAGGTAACGATGTTCTGGTAATCGCCGGGATTGAGAATGCGCACGACATGCTCGTGCAAGATGTCGCTCGCGTCCTTGAGCTTGAACATCTTTACGGCGGCCCGGTTGATTTGCTGCACCACCAGATCCTCATCCAGAACGAGGATGGCGTTGGGGGTGTTGTTGATAATGCTGTCGGAGAAGCTTTCGGCCTTTTCCTTCAGGAAGGGCAGGCACATTTCAATTTTGGCCTTGCCCTCCAGAATGGCAATCGCCTTGTCGCGGCAGGTGGGATAGCCGCAGCTTCCGCAGTTCAGCTCCTTTTCGGGGCTGGTTTTGCCCATTTTGTAGAGCATATCGTTAATGGCCTCGGCGCCGAACTTCACCTTTTTGCCGCCCAGGAAGGGATAATTGCAGGAAATGCTGTCGGGGGCTTGCGCATCGAAGCGTTCCTCGCCGCCGTAGCTGTCCACGCGAAGCGCGCCCTTCAAGCGGCGCTCGGTATGCTCGCGGATACAGGGCCCGTTGATGCAGCTACCTTCGCAGGCGCTCATCTCGATAAACACGTTGCCAAAGGAGCTGTTGTCCAGCTCGTCAAACACGGCGCGGCAGTTATCCACGCCGTCGATGGCGATGCGGCGGTAGCCCTCCACCTTATCGGTGGCCTTGAGCACGCCGCCTGTGGCGGGGTAAAGGCGCGCAAGCTTGCCGTCGCCGGAGGCCACGTGATCGGTAGGAAGCTCAATATGCTCGGCGGCCAGCCATTCGCGTAGCTCGTCATAGGTGAGGGCAACATCGGTATAGGGGCTGTCGTCCGCCTCGGCCTTTTTGGCGATGCAGGGGCCGATGAACACGGTAAAGGCCCCGGGCGTTTGCTCCTTGATGGCCTTGCAATGCGCCTGCATGGGAGTTAGCACCTTCGCCAGATACGGCAGCATGCTGGGATGATATTTTTGAATGAGCGTATTGATGGACGGGCAGCAGCTGGAGATGATGATGCGCTGCTTGCCCTCGCGCATGATGCGGGCGTACTCGTCGCTGACCATTTGCGCGCCAACGGCCGTTTCCTGCACCTCGCTGAAACCAAGGGCTTTCAGCGCCTTTTCCAATACCTCGATGGACTGGATGCGGAAATCCGCGATGAAGGATGGGGCCACGCTGCACACCACGTGCTTTCCTGAGGCGATGGCCGCCTTTACGCGCAAAACGTCGTTTCGAACCTGCTTGGCCTTTTGCGGACAGGAAACAAAGCAGTTGCCGCACAGAATGCACTCGTCATGCACGATCTCGGCGGTGTTGTTGGCATAGGTAATGGCCTTGACCGGGCAGGTGCGGATGCATTTGTAGCAATCCGCGCAGTTGTTTTCGTTCAGGTTCAGTACTTCAAGCATGGGGGATACCCTCCTTAGGCAAACGGTGTAAGAGCAGGCCAACAGGGCTGATGTGAAAACGCATCAGCCCCGTTACAGCAACCGGGGAAAAAGCGGCTTACTTCAAGCGGGGAAGCACGTCGTTTTCAAAGAAAGCCTTGGTATCCTCGGGCTTGAGGGAGAAGTTCTCCTCATCTATAGCAACGCAAACGCCGTTTTGGCAGTTGCCCATGCAGAATTTTCCGGCCAGCTCGATTTTATCCTTCAAATCGTTTTCAGCCACAAGGCGCTGCAGCTCCTCCACGATTTGACGGGAGCCCTTGAGGTGGCAACTGGAACCGATGCAGATGGTGATCTTCATACAAATTGCTCCTTTGTTTTGGTTGTTTCTATTTTACACCGCTTTTTATGGCGGTCAAGCCCCCTTACAGGCATTGGACGGCTTATTCATAGTCCACCACGTTGACCCAATGCAACAGGAACTCGCGCTCCTCGGCCTTGCCCTTCACGCTCTGGCTGGCCGCCACAATGGGAATCCACTTCTGCACATACTGCTTGGCCGTATCGCTCTTTTTGCAGAACAGGTTCAAATACTTTTCCGCGCCGTCGATATCGCCGTTGAGCCAGAACAGAAGGTAGGTGCGCGCCGCGTCCGCGCTGGCGTTGCCCTGCGTGGCGTGCGACCAGTCCAGGATGAAGGCCTCCCCATCATCGCGGATAATGATATTCTTGGGGTCAAAATCCCCATGGCAAAGCTTGGTATGGGTGGGCATGCCCTGCAGGCGGGTGTGCAGCTCGTAGCGGGTGGTGGCGTCAAGGCCGCTCTGGCTAATTTTGCGGTTCATCTTATCCTTGAGCTTGTTGAGCAGGGGGCAGGTTTGGCTGTGAACCTTGAGCTGCAAATCCACGAACAGCTCCATATATTCATCGCGCTTATCGGGATTTTCCTCCATGAGGCGGGCGAGGGTTTTGCCGGGGATGTATTCGCTGATGATAGCCCATTTTCCATCTACCATGCCTACCTCGTTGAGCCGGGGCACGTTAAGCGCGGTTTCCTCCGCGCGCGCCTGGTTGAGCGCCTCGTTAAGCACATCGGCCTTGCTGTAGTCGCTGTCAAATACCTTGATAACCTGGTCGCCGTCGCGGTACACGGTTTTATTGGTGCGCACCGCAATCACCTTTTCCAGCTTCATGGCTGCCGCCCTCCTTACTGCTCGTCGCCATAGTAGGCGTTCAAATACATCTGCTTGATTTCCTTCATAAGCGGGTAACGCGGGTTGGCGCCGGTGCACTGGTCGTCAAACGCCTGCTCCACCATATCGTCCAGGCGATCCAGGAAGTCCTGCTCGTCAATGCCGTAATCCCGGATGGTGGGCTTGATGCCAATTTGCGCCTTGAGCACGTCAATGGCCTTGATCAGGTTTTCCACCTTTTGAGCGTCGGTATCGCCGCCCAGGTTGAGCGCGTCGGCTACCATGGCGTAGCGCGCTTGGGTGTGGGGATGATCGTACTGCGGGAAGGTGCCCATCTTGGCGGGGGTTTCGGAGGCGTTGAAGCGGATGACCTCGTCAATCATGAGGGCGTTGGCAACGCCGTGCGGCAGGTGATGGAACGCGCCCAGCTTATGCGCCATGGAGTGGCACACTCCCAGGAAGGCGTTGGCAAAGGCCATACCGGCCATGGTGGCGGCGTTGGCCATCTTCTCGCGGGCCTCGGCGTCGTTGGGGGCGTCGTTGTAGGCGCGGGGCAGATAGTGGAAGATCATCTTCAGGCTCTGAATGGCCAGGCCGTCGGTATAATCGGTGGCCATCATGCTGGCGATGGCCTCCAGATCGTGGGTTACCGCATCGATACCGGAGGCGCTGGTGAGGCCCTTGGGCGCGTTCATCATCATATCCGCGTCCACGATGGCCATCTTGGGCAGCAGCTCATAGTCCGCCAGGGGATACTTCACGCCGCTGCACTCGTCGGTGATAACGGCGAAGGGCGTTACCTCGCTGCCCGTGCCGGCGGTGGTGGGGACGGCGATGAAGTACGCCTTCTCGCCCATTTTGGGGAAGGTGTAGATGCGCTTGCGGATATCGCAGAAGCGCATGGCCATATCCAGGAAGTCAACCTCGGGATGCTCGTAAAGCACCCACATGATTTTGGCCGCGTCCATGGCGCTGCCGCCGCCTATGGCGATGATGCAATCGGGCTGGAAGGCGGTCATGGCCGCCGCGCCCTCGCGGGCGGAGGCCAGGCTGGGGTCGGGCGCGACGTTGAAGAAGGTGGTGTGAACAATGCCCATTTCGTCCAGCCGGTCGGTAACGGCCTTTGTGTAACCGTTATGGTACAGGAAGCTGTCGGTAACGATAAACACGCGCTTTTTGCCCATAACCTCCTTGAGCTCGCGAAGCGCGACGGGCAGGCAGCCCTTCTTGATATAAACCTTCTCAGGCGCGCGGAACCACAGCATGTTCTCTCTCCTCTCGGCGACGGTTTTGATGTTGAGCAGATGCTTCACGCCAACGTTTTCACTGACGGAGTTGCCGCCCCATGAGCCGCAGCCCAGCGTGAGGGAAGGAGCCAGCTTAAAATTGTACAGATCGCCGATGCCGCCCTGGGAGGATGGGGTATTGACCACGATGCGGCAGGTTTCCATCCTTTCGGCAAAGCGCAGGAGCTTTTCGCGCTGCGTGTTGGGGTTGAGGTAGACGCTGGCGGTGTGGCCATGGCCGCCGTCCTCGATGAGGCGTTCGGCCTTGACCATAGCGTCGTCAAAATCGGAGGCCTTGTACATGGCCAGAACGGGGGAGAGCTTCTCATGCGCGAATTCCTCGCTAAGCTCCACGCTTTCCACCTCGCCGATGAGCACCTTGAAATGCTCGTCGATGAAAACGCCCGCCAGCGCGGCGATTTTGTGCGCAGGCTGGCCCACGATTTTGGCGTTGAGCGCGCCGTT
>JALEIQ010000138.1 GCA_022769795.1 Clostridiales bacterium | reverse complement strand
GGTATTTTGGAGGGAAATGCGAACACTCAGAAACGTTAGAAATCCAGTAAAACAAGGCACTCCAGGGGTGTCGAAGAGCCTCAAAGGCGAACGCTTTTTGGCACTCCTAAGCGGTAGGCCGTGGGTTCGAATCCCGCCGGGTGCGCCATTTTTTGGGAAATCCCCGTTTTGAGAGCGACATGCTGTAAGTAGCGTCTTGCTCAAAAGACGGGGGATTTTCTTTTTTAGCGAACTTTTCCCCTTAGATTCCTGCTAACAGAAAAAAGCCGCGTTAGCAGATTGCAAACATTTTGCGTAAATTTCTAACGCGGCTTTTTGAAGGCTTCTGAATTTTTGCAAACATTGGTGAGCGACGCGGTTTCCTTTGCTAGTTTTCGGGTGCTTTTTTCTGCCCACAACACGCCTGCGAAGGGCCTTATGCACAGGCATAAAGCACGTCCCCTGATTGTTTCCAGATGAAGCCGGCGGAACTTTTGCTAATGATTCAAGAGAAGGCGTTAGCTAAAATCGCCTGCCCGGTTAGATATTCTAACATCGCTCACCTTTGTTTGCATCTGTCATTCCAAATACAAGTTACAGCAGATCG
Organism: Clostridiales bacterium; assembly: GCA_022769795.1. Classification (GTDB taxonomy): domain Bacteria; phylum Bacillota; class Clostridia; order Christensenellales; family Aristaeellaceae; genus Limiplasma. The sequence goes on along the minus strand of JALEIQ010000138.1, from coordinate 12,580 downwards.
AAATCTGCTGACAAACGGGAATTTATTTTTCCTTTTTCATTACAAAGTTTGTAAGAAAAATCCCCTGTCGCTCCACCTGTTGTTCCTTTACAACTTTATAACCTCTATTTTCAAAAAAAGGCCTTGCTGTAATAGAAGCATGAGTAACAATACTCCCTTGTACTGCTTGTTCTAACTGTTCACAGATAGCAGTAGCAACTCTTTTCCCTTGATAATCTGAATGGACATATAATCGGTCAAGATAGCCTGTTTTATCTATATCTCCAAAGCCAATTATCACTTCGTCATCAACCGCAACCAAAGTATAATGCTCCATGAAAGATTGATTCCATTTTTCTAAATCAATGGTTCCTGTTGCCCATACATCTAATTGCTCTTTTGTATAGTCCTTCACATTGACCGTATGGACAGTATTGTAGAAAACTTCAGCTAATATTTCACAATCCAACGGTCGATATTCTCTAATTATCATTTTATTCCCCCTATTATATTTTGATGAAGCAAGAAGTTGCCATTATAAATCAATGTTTATCTCGTACTTATCATCAATAAGCACATAATATACATTGTATTTTTGAGCAAGTGCTAAAAACTGTGCATTATCTTCTAAAACACTTTCCAAAGTACACCATTCATCATCTAAGCGATTTTCAATGGCACTCGCATATCTTTTTATGTTCGCAAAGTGATTTCTTATATAGTTCTCGCTCATTACAAGACAAAAAAATTTAATATGACTAATATATTCTTTTTCAAAGTCCTGTGACCAATTAAAAGGTATATAACATCCCTCGATAATAAGATTTTGTTCGTTTTCTATTGCCGTTTTAATTATTTCTCTAATAACTGGCCACAAATAGTCTGTAAGTTCATTATCGTCTTCGGGCGTAAGTTTGGTGTATCCACTCCGAATTAAACCCATTTTCAAATGGTCTATTGATAAATATGGATACTTATATTTCTCAAGCAGTTTTTGAGCGAGTGCAGTTTTACCTGTGTGCGACGCACCTGTTATCAATATAATCATCGTTTTACCATGCCTCGCCAATTACACAAACAGCTCGTTTTCCTTCCTGACCGAGCAGGCCTTCTTGAGGGCCAGCGCCGCCACGGAAACCATCGCGCCATTAACCTTCCTGGCGCCATGCGGGCATCGCTTGACACAGCGCATGCAGGAAATGCACGTTTTCGCGTCCGCTTCCAGCGTCTTGGAATCGATGGCCTGAACGGGGCAGCTTTCCGCGCAAAGGCCGCACTTCACGCACTCCTTGCCCGCCTTGGGAATCAGTCCGCCGCCGCCCGCCTTCTTGTAGGGGCGGTTTCCCGGAAGGGAGGGCTTGGACGGGGCCTTCCGCGCAATCTGACCGGCAAACTGCGCAAGCTGCGCTTCGTCGCTCGCATCCGGTCTGCCGGAGGCATACTGCGGCATGATGGAATGCTCCGCGATGGCCGCAATCGCCGCGACCACCTCAAATCCGCTCTCCCGGGCAGCGTCCTCCATCTCCACAAGTGTATCCTCGTAAGCACGGTTTCCATACACGCAAACAAGCGCGCACTTCGCGCCGTTGCCCCTGAGCCGCTTCAGGCGTTCAATCGCCACAGCCGGAGCCCGCCCGCCAAAGGAGGGCATGGCCACCAGCACCTGATCCTCCGGGGCGATTTCATAGTGGGAAAAATCCGTTTTGGGATTGCTCAGGTCGATGGTTTCCGCAGGGCTGCCCCACCCGCCGCTGATGATATGCGCGACCTTCTCCGTGCCGCCCGTGGGACTGAAAATGATTTCTACCGTGCGCATAGACATATCCTCCTGTTTTCCTTACAATCTGCCGCGAATGCCCTCGATGCACTGGGCCAGCGTCTGCTCCGACAGCGCGCGGGTGAACGCGCTTTCAGCCTGTTCAAACATACTGGTCAGCACCGGCCTGATATGACGTCCAACGATGCATTGGTCGCTCGCGTTTTGATGAATATCCAGCAGATGACACTGGCTTTCCCCCATCACGGCTTGATACACCCGCAGCAGCGTGAGCCGCTCCGGGGGAAGCAGCAGGGAAAAGCCGGTAACGCCCCGGTGGCTGCCGACGATATTCGCCTTTTTTAGCAGGCCGAGAATCTTGCGGATATAGCTGGCGTTGGTGCCCACGCTTCTGGCCATTCTTTCCGAGTCGATGGGCTTGGGGGATTCCGAAATCAGAATTAAAGCATGAACCGCGACAGAAAACTTGGTATCCATGGGTCAGCTCCTTCCTGATGGAACGGCTTCAATTTCAATCAGCAGCCTCATTAAGTATTAGTATTTAATACAAATACATTATAGTTCGTCCATCATGCGCTGTCAAGGCCCCCATTTTTTCTCAAACGCCCCTTGGCTTCCGCTTCCCCCTGCGCTTGCCATGCGCCCTGCCTTTCGCGGCCTTTATTTGCAAATTCGCCAGCTTTCTTCTTGATTTTTTAGCAGATGTGGTGTATATTCTAAGTAAATCAAGATGCCAAAGGCGGCGAGCCTATGCTGAATTTTTATACCGTGATTGTTTGGGAAGTCGTTTCTTTAATGGCGCTCCTTATAATCATGGCAAACACGAACGATTTGCTTTCCAGGCACAATCAAAAACAGTTTCTGTTGCTCTCTGTCAGCGTTATTCTGGGCATCCTTGCAGAATGGTCGGGCAGCGTGGCCGCCCTCTCCGGAGGAAGGCTCCGGCAAATTCACGTCTGGACGAAGATGCTGGAGCTTTCCATAACCCCCGTCGTTCCATTTTTATGCGCGGATGTTTTAAGGCGAAGCGCGGATATATCCTCGAAGCATAAATGGCTTTACTCGATCCTGATTCTTCATACCGGCCTGGAGCTGATGTCTGCCTTCGGCGGATTTATCTATTATGTGGATGGCAACGGCGTATTCTGCCACGGGCCATACTATTGGATCTATTTAATGACCTATCTGGGCGTATCCGTTTATGTATTGTGGGTCGGCTATCGTGTCAGCCGTGAAAATCAAAACAGGAACAGAATCGTACTGGTTTTGATGCTGGCTTTCCTGCTGTTCGGCATCGCCGCAAACCAGGCCGATAAGAGCGTCAAATCCGCCTGGCTTACGGTCGCGCTGGTTGTAACGCTGATTTACATCTTTTATAACGATATGCTTCAGCGTATCGATGAAAAAACGATGCTGCTCAACCGTGCCAGCTACAGGAATGAGATGTCCCGGCTGCGCAAACCCGTGCTGCTTGAGATGCTCGACGTCGATTTCTTCAAGGCCACCAACGACGAATATGGCCATGCCTATGGGGATCAATGCCTGCGGGTGATTGGCAACGTCATCCGAAAGGTTTTTGGCCGGTACGGCAAATGCTACCGTGTCGACAGCGATGAATTCTGCATGATTCTGGATTTGGACGAAAGCGCCATAGAGGGACTGAACGAGCAATTTCTTGCCGCCATGGAGGAATATCGGGAAACGGATCCGCACCTTCCGCATGTTTCTCTGGGGCACGTCCGCTACGAGCCTTCCCATGAAAAGGTTCAGGACGCTGAACAGGCGGCAATCTCTATCATGTACCGCAACAAGGAACGAAACAAGATCAAATACGGCCCCATTCCAAACCCCACCTTTCAGGAGCGCGAGCTGTCCGCCGCGCATACGCAGGCGGAGAATCAGGAACCGGCCGCGGCGGCGCTGGATACCAGCGGCCTGACAGGCCGGACATTCACGGCTTTTTCCCTCACCTCGGAGCGCAGCTACATCTACCTTTGCAACATGAGCACAGGCGTATCCCGCTGGTCTCCTGCCGCGGTACAGTATTTTGACCTGCCGGGCGAATACATGTTTGAGGCGGGAAAGGTCTGGGAAGCCCGCATTCATCCGCAGGACCGGCAAATGTATCATGAAAGCATCGAGGAGGTCTTTGCTGGAAGGGCCCTGGTTCACGAGCTGGAATATCGGGCAAGGAACCGCCTGGGAGAATACGTTGTTTGCACCTGCAAGGGCGTGGTGCTGAAGGGAAACGGCACAGACCCCGATTTGTTTGCGGGCACAATCGTTAACCACGGCATTGTGGACGAAGTGGATCCCGTCACCAACCTGCATACCAACGCGGAATTTACCAAGAGCATTCACCGGCTCATTGAGGAGCGGACCGCCGCCTGCGTGGTCAAGGTAGGCATCGAGCATTTCCGCCACATCAACGCCATGTACGGCCAGGAAGGCGGAAATCAGGTTCTGCGGCTTTTCGGAATTGAGCTTCAGGAGCTTGTCGCGGGCAAGGGGCGGGTGTTCCGCCTGGAAGGCGCGAAATTCGCTTTCTACCTGTATGACGCCACTCAGGACGAGGTACGGCGGTTTTTCCGCCAGCTTCGCAATGTGGCGGAAAACAACATTCAAATCAACAATCTGCGCATCCCCCTGCGAATATACGGCGGCGCGGTGCGGCTGGACTCCAGGCATTCCTATGACGAATGTCTGGTGCGCAGCAGCTTGATTTATGCGATGGAGCAGTCCCTGGAAAGCTATCGCAACGAGCTGGTCTTTAGCGAGGATATTCGCCAAACGATGAATGACGAGAATATTCAGCTCCATGCGGAAATTCACCGCAGCGCCATGGAGGGCTGCCGCAATTTCTTCCTGTGCTATCAGCCTATCCTATCCTTCTCCACGGGAAAGATCATTGGCGCGGAGGCACTGCTGCGCTGGAAGCAGGAGCCCTACGGCGTCGTTCCTCCGGATAGCTTTATTCCCTGGCTGGAAAACGATCCCGCCTTTATTCCGGTGGGAAATTGGATCCTCCGCCAGGCAATCCAGGAAACCGCGCCTCTGCGCCAGGCGGATCCGCATTTCATCCTGAATGTCAATATTGCGGATACCCAGCTGGAATACAGCGATTTCCGGGAGGATGTTCTGAGCATTCTGGCGGACACGGGTTGCCCGCCAGAGAACCTTTGCCTGGAGCTTACGGAACGCTGCCGCCATATGGATCCGTCCTTTTTAGCGGACGAATTAAAGTTTTTCCGTTCCCGCGGCATTACCATTGCCATCGATGACTTTGGGACAGGCGCTTCCTCCATGATGCTGCTATTCCAGCTCCCCGTCAACGAGCTGAAGCTGGATCGCTCCTTCCTTTTGAGCGCTCTTACTAGCAAACAAAACCTGGCTATTATGGAAAGCATCCTGCAAAACGCTCAAAAGGTGGGCTTCCGTACCTGCATAGAGGGAATTGAAACGCGGGAGCAGCACGAGCTAATCGCTTCCCTTGGGGGCGACTACTATCAGGGCTATTATGCCAGCAAGCCCCTTCCGATTGAGAGCTTTCTGGCGTTCTATCGCAAAAAATAAAGGAGTCCCCGAAAAGCAGAGCCGAAGGGAGAAGCCGCATAAGAAAGCAGCTTCTCCCTTCGGTTTTGTAATCAGCCAGCAGGTATATTTTCTCACAAATCCGTGGTATAATCATCTCATGTCTGATAGATCAACCGTCGTTTATGGAGGGAAACACAGTGAGAAAATTTGCGGTTCTGTTGTATCCGGATTTTTCTTTGCAAGAGATCACCTGCCTCACATCTGCGCTGACAGTCTGGTTTGGAGAGAAGATTGATTACATCGCAAGCGAACATAAGGAGTATTTAAGCGAAGATGGTTTGCGGGTTGTTCCTACGAAAACCACGGCAGAGGCAAGGATTACAGATTACGATTGCGTAATTCTTCCCGGAACAATCAACCCTTTGCCCGCGCTGTTTGACGACGGATTGATTGACTTCCTTAGAAGCGGAAACAATTCCGACATTCTTTTCGCCGCTATTTCTTCCTCGCCGGTTTTATTATGCAAAGCAGGAATCCTAAAAGGCAGAAAGTTTACTTCGGGCTTTTTTATGCAGATGGCGGACGCATTTGAGTTTGTTGAAAAGGAGAACTTTATTCACAAAGGAATTGTAGAAGACGGCAATGTTATAACGGGTATCGGCATGTTTTTCAGAGAATTTGCGCAAGCCGTATTGCAAAGGTTTGAATATGACATTGGCGACAGCTTCATGCGCGATACCCCAGAAGCATTTACAGAGGAAGAACTGACCTTCTATTGGTCTGATGATGATTATAAGGAATTCCTGGAAGAATTGAAGAACTACATCTCATAATGGCAAGTTAGGGTTTGTCGAACATACCGTTTTAAATACAACAATCTTTTATTTGGAACAGCCTCCATTTAATCATTTGAATTGCCAGGCCGTGGCCAAAAGCCCCTTTTCAGGCGTTTTTCACGGCACAAGCGCAAGATCGGCCCCTTATGCTGTGACATCTGCAAACCTTTACCAGTCCACGTTCTCTTTGAAAATAGCCACGGAATGGTCGTTGTATTTTTTCACAATTTCAGGGTCCTCATAGTCGGAATAGCCCCACTCGCGGCCTTTTACATAATGCTTTGCGTACGCTAACGCCTTGGGCAGCGACTGGCTCTGCGCGTTCACCACGAATATGCTGATCTCGTTCGGCCCGTTATAGATAAGCTCCCCATAGGGAACGGCGATCATTCTGCCATCGGCGCTCCAAATGCCAGCCGGTTCCTTCCATTCAGGCTTGCGGTTCGCCCAATATTCATCTTGAGAAAAATCATACAGCAGGCCCGCCGCGTCCAACCTTTCCAGCCTGTCGTCCTTGGCAATGCGCAGGAACGCCCAATCCCATTCATCGGGACGCGCCAGCAAATCTTCCTCCGTGAAGGATAATTCCGGCATGCCAAAGCATTCGCAATCAATTTTCCGGCAAATTCCTTCCAGGGCCCTCACCTTCCCGTGGCTTCGCCGCTCCAGCATTTGCCGCGCCCATGTCGCGGTAGCACGCAGGGGCCGTTTCTTTTGATTGCAAACCAGGAAAACCGCTTCGTCCGTTTCCGCGTTATATTGATAGCAATACACGGCAAAGTAATACAGCGGATGCTGCGGCAGCTTCTCCTGTACCGCCTCCGGCAAACACCATTGGTGCAGCGCCGCCTCATTGTTAGGCGAGCCGCCTCTGATTATGAGCATACCGGCGTCCAGCAGCTTCTGCAAATCCGCCTCTCTGGAAGAAACAATGGCGATATCCCATTCCTTATGCGTTTGAATCAATTCCTTCGTTGTTCCTCCAAAGCGGATAACGACGGGTTTTTTGATCGTTTTATGGAGCGATTTCCAATCCCTTGGCTGGTTTTCCTCCCAATAGGCCAAAACGGCGTCCTGCAATTCCTTTTCATTGGTCGCGCCCCAAGCCTCCAAGATAGGCTGGCAAAAGTCTGGTATTTCCTGTTGGGCGGCACGCGCGGGCGGAATCGCGAACGCCAGCAGGCAGGCGAGCGCACAGGCCGCGGCTAAAGCCCGTTTCCAGGCGGATTTTTGGATGGACATACGCAAAACGATGTTCCTCCTTTCTGTGGCGGCGGGGTGCTTACCAGTTCACGTCCTTCTTGAGAATACAGAGATAGCCAATTTCAAAGTCCTTCACATAGTTTTCTCTCATCATTTCCGGGTCGCTGTAGTAGGTGAGCCTTCCAAAGTCATCCCACTCGAAGCTTTTGATGTAGTGCTCCGCATACGCGAGCGCGCGGGGAATGACCGGGCTTTGGGCATTGATCACCATGGCGGTGAGGGAGTTCGCATCATCATAAGAATAATGATGGTAAGGAACGGCGATCATTTTGCCCGCTTCGTTCCAAATGCCGCTGGGCCACTCCCATTCGGGCGCTCGCTCACGCCAGTATTCATGCTGCGAAAAATCGTATAGCAGCCCGGCGGCGTTCAGCTTGTCCAGCTTGTAGTCCTTATCGATTCGTATTACGGCCCAATCCCATTCGTCGGGATGCGCGATCAGTTCTTCCTCCGATAGGGACATCTCGGGCATGCCGAAGTTTTCCCAGTCGATCTTGCGGCACAGCCCCTCGACGGCTCGAACATGATCGGGCGTGCGGCGTTCCAGAAGCTGCCGGGCCGTATGATTGCCCCAGCGTCTGGGCCTGCCCTTTTCGTTCCAGATAATGAAGATGGCTTCGTCCGTTGCGGGATCGTAGTCATAGCAATAGACGCATGAATAGTACATTGGCTCATCGGGCAGCCTTTGCTGGACGGCCTCGGGATACGCCCATTGCTCCAGCGAAAAAAACGAGGTGGGGTTGGGCACATTGTCGATAGAAATCAACCCCGCGTCCGCCAGCCTTTGCAGATTTACCTCCCTGGAAGATAGGATGGCAACGTCCCATTCCTTATAGTTTTTGAGCAGCTCCTCCGTGGTTCCGCCCAACTGGATGTTAACCGGGGTTTTGGCCCCCTTGTGCAGGCGCTTCCATTCGTTCGGCTGCTTTTCCTCCCAGTCTTTGAGCACGGCTTCCATCAGTTCCTTTGCGTTTGTCGCGCCCCATGCCTCCAAAATGGGCTTGCAAAAGTCGGGTATTTCATGTTGGGCGGCGTTCGCAGGCGGAGCCATGCAGGAAAGCAGGCAGGAAAGTATGCAGGCAATCGCCCGGGCCCTTTTGCCAGTGGACTCTTTCATGGATATACGCAAAATTGTCACTCTCCTTTGGTATTGCTCCTGTTACGGCGCTTTACCAGTTCACATCTTCCTTTAGGATGGCTAGAGAACCTTCGCCATATTTTTTCTCAAGCTCAGGATTACACGAGCTTTCAAGAGCGTTTGCCCAGTCGTAAGACTGAATGTAATGCTTCGCGTAAGCCAATGCCTGCGGTATTGCCGGGCTTTTGGCATTGATGACAAACACGCAGCGTTCATCAGGCCCATTGTAGAGGCTTTCGCCATTCGGGATGGCGATCATCCTGCCGTCCTCGCTGAAAACGGCGGTCGGGTCGCCTCTTTTCCATTCCGATTTTCGATTTGTCCAGAATTCATCCTGTGAAAAATCATATAGCAGCCCAGCGGCGTCCAGTTTTTCCAACCCGTGCTCCTTATGAATGTGCAAAATCGCCCAATCCCAATCGCGGGCATGTTCAATCAGTTCTTCCTCCGTGAAGGAGAACTCCGGCATTTCAAAAGCCGCCCAGTCAAAGGTGCGGCGGATGCCTTCCACCGCCCGCGTTTGGTCTGCGCTTCGGCTCTGCAAAAGCGTGAGCGCCCAGGGCTTATACCGAAAGTGGTTTGAGGGAGCTTTATCGTTGCAGATGATAAAAACGGCCTCGTTCGTTGCAAAATCATATGCATAGCAATACGCCGCGTAATAATACAGGGGATGCTCCGGCAGCATGCTTTGTACCGCTTTGGGCAGAAGCCACTGATGCAGCGCAAACGCATCGAGCGGGTGCCCCTCCTGCCGAATGATGCAGCCCGCATCCGCCAGCTTTTGCAAATCCACATCTTTGGAGGAAACAATCGCGATGTCCCAGGTTTTCTGATTGGCAATCAAATCCTTCGTGCTCCCACCCAACTGGAAGGACGGCGGAACTTTTGCCCCTTTATGCAGATGGTTCCATTCCTGGGGCTGATTTTCCTCCCAATAGGTCAAAATGGCCTGCTGCAATTCTTTTTCCGTCGTTGCACCCCAGTATTCCAGGATGGGCCTGCAAAAGCCGGGTATCTCCTGTTGGGCGGCGCGCGCGGGCGGAGCCATGTGGAAAAGCAGGCAGGAAAGCAGGCAGACGGCGGCCAAAGCCCGCCTCCATGCGGATTTTCGGGTGTGCAAAATTCATCATCCTCCTCTATGCGTGATGGCGGAATGCCTTTACCAGTCCATCTGATCCTTGTAGATGCTGATGCCGTACTTTTTCAGGATTTCCGGCGGGGTGTTGTGGTTAGATATCCATTCATACGACTTTATCAAATGCTTCCCGTAGGCCAAAGCACGCGGAATATCGACAGCCCTTTTATTGATGATGAGCACGCGAAACATTCCTTGCTTCTGGCTTAAAAAGGGTTTGTAGGGCACGGCAATCAATCGCCCGTCGTCGCTGAAAAGGGCGTTGGGCACCGACCAGTCCATGCTTCTTTCAAGCCAGTATTCATCCTGCGAAAAATCATACAGCAAACCCGCCTGATCCAGCGCCTCAAGCTCGCTTTCATCATGGATTAACACATCAGCAACATCCCAATCCTCGGGCCTTTGCAGCAGCTCCTCCATGGGCCATTGCAAAATTTGACTTTGTGATTCCCTTCGTTCTGCCTCATCCGCGGAAGCCTCAATACTGGATATTCCCTCCACGGCGCGTGCCTGTTCCGTGCTGCGCCGGTTAAGAATTGCCCTTGCGAATACCGGGGGGACTCTCGGATTGTTCTTCTTCTTTCCAAAATTTTCTTGGCAGATCAACAATGTAGCATCGCCCTCTTGAGGATCATAATCGTAGCAAAAAACCGAGAATATCCGAATCGGATCGACTGGCAACTGACGCTGAATCCCTTCGGGAAGCAGCCATTGATGTAGCGCAATAGCATCTAGGGGGACATGGCCTCCGCTCATAATAAGGCCATTGTCCGCCAAAGTTTGTAAATCAACATCTTTTGAGGAAACAATTGCTAAATCCCAACTTTTTGTGTCAGCTATCAGTTCTTCCGTAGTTCCTCCAAGACGAATGGTCAGCGGCCACGCCAGCTTATTATAAAGATCCAAGGATTCGTTCCAGAACTCTAGAATACGAAGATGCAGCTCCTTGCCGTCCTCCGCGCCCCACGCCTCCAAAATCGGCTTGCAGTATTCGGGTATCTCCTGTTGGGCGGCGTTCGCGGGCAGAGCCATGCAGGAAAGCAGGCAGGCCAGCGCACACGCAATCGCCAGGGCCCTTTTGCCAATGCAATTTTTCATGGATATACGCAAAATCATCATCCTCCCTTTGTATTGCTCCTGTTACGGCGCTTTACCAGTTCACATCTTCCTTTAAGATGGAAAAATCACCGATTTGAAAGCGTGTGAGGCCGACCTCCTTCATGCGTTTCGGATCACTGTAATGGGTCAGCCTTCCAAAGCTGAGCCATTCATACCCCTTGATATAGTGCTCAGCAAATTCCAGGGCACGGGAAAGCACAGGACTTTTTCCGTTGATCACAAAAAAGGTCATTTCATTTTCTTCAGTTTTGTAAAATATAGCGTTATAGGGGATCGCAATCATCCGTCCATCCGCGCTGAACAAGCCCTTGGGTTCGTCCCAATCGGGATTTCTTCCTGACCAATAGGCATCTGTGGAAAAATCATACAAAACGCCCGCGGCGTCCAGTTCTTCAAGCGCCTCGGATACGTTCTCCTTGTCCATACGCAGAAATGCCCAGTCCCAGTCTTGTGGATGCGCAACCAGTTGCGCGGGTGTGGGAGAAAGCTCCTCTTTTTCATAAGCTCTCCAGTCCACAGTGCGACGCAGACCTTCCAAAGCGCGTATTTCTTCTGTATCACGCTTCTCAATGATCTGTCTGGCCCAGCTCGTTTTCCAGGGGTTCAGCCGGCTTTTGTCGTTGCAGATGATAAAAATGGCTTCATCCGTTTGGGGATTATAGGCGTAGCAGTACACAGCATAGTAGTAAAGCGGATGCTGCGGCAATTTGCTTTGTGCCTTTTCGGGCAAAAGCCATTGATGTAGCGGATATTCATCGCTCGGTGCCCAGTCTACGCCTTTTAACACGCTGGCATCCGCCAGCTTTTGCAAATCCACGTCCTTAGAGGAAACGATGCCCACATCCCACTTCTTTTTGTTCTTAATCAGTTCCTTGGTCGTTCCGCCAAAGGCAAAGGAAAGGGGCTTTTGTGCGTCTTTATGCATTTTATCCCAGCCCTTGGGCATGTTGTCCTTCCAGTATGTCAGAATGGCGTCCTGCAATTCCTTTTCATTGGTCGCGCCCCACGCCTCCAAAATCGGCTTGCAAAAGTCGGGTATCTCCTGTTGGGCGGCGTGCGCGGGCAAAGCCACGCAGGAAACCAGGCAGGCCAGCGCACAGGCAATCGCCAGGGCCCTTTTGCCAATGCAATTTTTCATGGATATACGCAAAATCATCATCCTCCCTTTGTATTGGTTTTTCCAGGTTTATTTCAATAAAGTGGGCTCGGCAGCGTGCTCTTTCTCGTAAATATAGGTTCCCTCGGAAGGGACAACCGCGTCGAAACCAAGCAACTCGGAAACGGTTACACATTCATATCCCTGCTCAAGCAGCCTGGGAATAAGGTTCTTTAGGCACCGGATGTCCTTTGCCTGGGCGTGATACAGCAGAATGCTGCCGTTCTGCACATCACGGAAGGCTTTGCCTGCGTCGGTCTGGCTTACATCCCACTTCACAACGCTCCTGTAGCCCACAGAAGCAACCGCGGCGGCAACTCGCTTGCTGGTTAATCCATACGGGGGACGCATAACCTGCATCGGGTAATGGTAGCCAAGCATCTCGTCAAGCTTCTGCTGAACACGAAGCATCTGGAAACGAATCTGCCGGTCTGACAGGTCGGTAAGGTCTTTGTGGCCCCAGGAGTGGTTCCCAATCTCGCAGCCAGCATCGATCGCCCGCTGCCACAGCTCGCCATCCGCAAATTTCAGCGTATTCCCGGTGGGAAAGAACGTGATCGGGATTTCATGCTTCTCACACAGCTCAATAGCGGCAAGAACGTAATCGACATCATAACCGTCATCAATGGTAATGGCGATTTTT
>JALEIQ010000132.1 GCA_022769795.1 Clostridiales bacterium | reverse complement strand
CGCCCGCGTCCATATCCAGCAGCCGCTCGTACTCCACAAGCTCGCCCTCATACTGCCGGAAGGTTTCCCCCTCAAAGCGGAAGCGTATGCCCTGGGTATCCGCGGCGTTAATCATGGATTCCTTGTCCTCGGCCACATTCGTCAGGCGCTCGGCCTGCTTCATGGGCACGTCCTCATAAAACCCGTTGAGATAGGTGCCGCGCATGGTATCCACGCCCTCGGGCAGGCCTTCCTCCAAATTGCCGCGCACGCCGATGTAGCCGTTGGCGTTGTGAAAAAGCGTTTCCTGCAAGGCCAGCTCCCGCCATGTGGGCGACGGGCCGCCGGTCGAATACACTCTTTGCATCTGTCCTCCTCCTCAGCCCTTCACTGCGCCTGCCATCACGCCCTTGATGATGTGCTTCTGCGCGCAAAAGTAGAACAGGATTACCGGCAGAATGGTAAGCGTAAGCGCCGCCATGGCCATGTTCCATTCGATGGTGTAGGTGCCAAAGAACAGGGACGTCATTACCGGGATGGTTTTGATTTTGTTGCTCGTAAGCGTAAGGGAGGGCAGCAGATAATCGTTCCAGATCCAAATCACATCCAGGATGATCACCGTAACGGTGGTTGGCTTGAGAATGGGGAACACAATGCGCCAAAACACCTGCCACACGTTGCAGCCGTCAATAATGGCTGCCTCCTCCAGGGAAACCGGCACCGAGGATTTGATGAAGCCATGGAACAGGAATACGCCCATGCCCGCGCCAAAGCCCGCGTACATAAACACCAGCCCGCCCAGCGAGTTCTTCATGGGGATGCCCAGCGCCTTTGTAAAGGTGTTCATTTCCTGCATCAGGGGCATCATCACCGTTTGGAAGGGAATGAGCATGGTAACAATCAGGAAGCTGTACAAAAACCGGCTCAACTTTGTGTGCGTGCGCACCAGCATCCAGGCGGTCATGGAGCACAGCACCGCGATCACCGCCACAGAGCACAGCGTTACAATGAGCGAGTTCTTAAACACGTTGATAAAGTCCATGCGCTGCACCGCGCCCGCATAGTATTCCCAGGTGAGGGTTTTGGGCAGGGCCAGCACGTTTTCATACATCTCCGCCCTGCTTTTGAAGGAGTTTACGAAGATGATGTAGATGGGCGAAAGGTATGCCAGGCAAAACAGCATGAGCGCGACATTGCCCACGACGCTGCGCGCGCGCTTTCCCTGAATACGGTTCTTGTTCATACCTCCACCTCCCGGCTGGATGTGAGCCTTACCTGCAGCATGGTAATCACGGCCACAATCAGGAAGAACACAATGGCCTTCGCCTGGCCGTAGCCAAAATTGCTCTTGGCAAAAATTTCGTTAAAGATATTCATGGACACCATCTCGGTGCTGTTGGCGGGTCCGCCGCCGGTAAGCGCCAGGTTGACGTCGTAAATTTTGAAGCAGTTGGACAGCGTTAAAAACAGGCAGATGGTAATGGAGGGCATCAGCAGGGGCAGGCGGATGCGCACAAGCGTCTGCCAGTAATTGGCCCCGTCCACGTTGGCCGCCTCCATCACGTCATCGGAGATGGATTGAAGCCCGGCGATGTAGATGACCATCATATAGCCCGCCATCTGCCAGGTGGCCACCACAATCAGCCCGATAAAGGCAAACCGCTTGTTGCTGAGCCAGTAGAAAAAGAGCTGGCTTTTCCCGGTCATCGTACCCAGGGTAGCCATGCAGTCGCCCAGGATGAATTGCCAGATATAGCCCAGCAGCAGCCCGCCGATGAGGTAGGGCATAAAGATCATCACACGGCCCACGTTGCGCAGCCTCAGCTTGGAGGTTACCACCAGCGCGAAGCCCAGCGCCAGCACGTTGACCGTTAGCATGGTAATGAGCGTAAACACCGTGGTACGCCCAAGAGAGTTTAGGAAGCGCGCGTCCCGGAAGGCCTTGGCGTAGTTAGCAAAGCCCACAAACTTCATGGGGTTTTTGGGCAGGCCGTCCCACGACACGAAGGAGTAATAAACGCCCGACACGAACGGCACGATGACCACTACAATGAACGCAAAGAACAATGGCACGGTGAACAGCGCGAACCAGCGCTTTTTCATAGTCATGTGAAATCATTCCCCCTAGGATGGCAAAAAGCAGGAGCCGCCGGATGATTCGGGCGGCCCCTGCAAGCGCGTCAGATTACTGGTTGGCAGCCGTCACAAACGCCTCGTTGAGCGCGTTGAGGAAATCAGCCTCGCTCATTTCCGTGGTAAAGAACTCCTCGGCAACGGGCACCAGGTCGTTCATAATCACGCTGGCGGGCCATTCGGTGTTGAAGGTCCAGTCCACGATGTTGCCCTCGGCAATCGCCTGCGCAACGCTGGCGGACACGGGGTCAAGGTTCTCGCTCTGCATGCCGTCCACAACGGGCAGGAAGCCGAACTTGTTCATCAGGTAATCCACGCCGGTCTTGGAGCTGTACAGCCAGTTGAGGAAGTCCTTGCCCAGCTTCTGCTCCTCCTCGGAGGCGTCAGCGTTTACAAACCAGTAGGAGGGGATGCCCACAGCCACCGCCGTGTTGCCGCCTACAGGCACGCCTACCATGCCCATTTCGAAGTTCACGTCATAGCTGGAGAACATGGTGTAGCACCAGTTGCCCTGATGGATGGCCGCGGTTTTGCCGGTGGCAAAGTCGCCGCAGTTGCCGTCGTAGGTCACCTCGAGGGGATTGGTCTGGTTCGCGCGGATCGCCACGAACAGGCGGGCGAAATCCTGGAATTCCGGCACGTCGGCCAGCTTAACCTCGCCGCTGAAAACCTGCTTGCAGAACGCAACCGGGTCCTCCTGCACAGCAAAGGGGAAGTTGAGAATCTGGCCAATGAGGAAGTAGCCTTCCTGGGACAGGCCCAGGCCCGTCAGGCCAGCGGCCTTCTGGCTCTCAAGGTAGGAGATCAGGCCGTCCATGGTGGAGATCGCGGAGGGGTCAACCAGGCTCTTGTTATAGATGATGCCGAAGCCCTCAGCCGTCATAGGGATGCCGGCCTTTTTGTCCTCTACCTTGGCAATCAGGTTTTCCTGCACCTTGCCGATAACCTCAACATCGGACAGGTCGGCCAGGTAGCCGCCCATTTCGGCAATTTCGGAAGCGGAGTTCAGAGTAAACACGGTGGGGCCGGATTCGCTGACCATATAGGTCTTCAGGTTCTGGTAGTAATCGTCGCCGGAGATGGGCCATACCTCAACCTCAACGCCCGTTTCGGCCTGGTAGGCCTTGGCCAGTTCCACAAGCTGGTCATAAATCTCGGTCTTTTGCTGGAAAACAACAATCTTGCCAGCGCCTTCCGCTTCGGCGCCCGCCAGGCCCAAGCCCAGCAGCATGCAAATCGCAAGCGCCAAACAGGTCAGGGTTTTCATCGTTTTCATGGGAAAGCCTCCTTATTTGATTCTCACCGCCTATTCCCGGGCATTCCGGGAATAGGGTTTATCGATTTACACAGATTATAGTTTCACAATGTACTTTTGTCAACTATTTTTGTTCATTTTATGCAAAGTTAATTTCTTTAATCTATTTATTTCATAAAATATAAAGCTAATTATGTAAATATTTTTATAAATTTAGTGATTTGATTATATAAATGAAGCGGCCCTTCAACGGGCCGCTTCGATGGTTGGCAAATTTCAAAGGCGCGTTGCTCGCTTGGAAACGGCGCTGCGGCGCGGAAGTTCTGGGGAACCGCCCCGCCTTTTTTCACGCGCTCCTTTTACCTAAGCTCCTTTGCCTTGGGGGCATGCTCCGCCGCCGTGGCGCGCCATATGACCCGCGCCTGTATTTTGAACGCGTCCCAGCTTTGCGCGCCCTCAATATTGGCAATCAGGTGCTGCGCCGCCAGATACCCGCGCTCGTAATTGGGAATGGCCACCGTGCTAAGGCCCAGCATTTCCGCCATGGGCGTATCGTCAAAGCCGGTCACAGCCACGTCCTCAGGCACGCGCACGCCCGCCTCGCGGAAAGCGCGTATAGCGCCTATGGCCATATTGTCGTTTGCGCATACCAGCACCTGCGGCAGGCTTTCCCCAATCAGCAGCAGCTTGCCAGCCTGGTAGCCGCTTTTCTCCCGGTAATCGCCGGTCAAATAGCTTTCGCCCCGGAAGGGGATGTGGTTTTCCTCCAGCACATCGCGGAACGCCTGGTAGCGCTCCCGGTTATCCAGGGTATCCTGCCCGCCCAAAAAGGCGTATTCGCGATAGCCGCGCTCCACCAGCCCCTTCACCAGCTCGCGCATGGCCGGATAGTTGTTTACCAGCAGGCACTTGATATTGGGCGCGTCCAGTATGCGGTCCATCGCCACGATGGGATAGCCCTTCTGCGCCTTGCGCAAAAGCAGTTGATCGTCGCATTGCCTGTCCAGCATCACGCAGCCGCTGGTAAAGCTTTTGGACATAAAGCGCTCGCAGGAGCCCCTGGTGCAAATCATCAGGTCGTATTGCCGGGAATATACATAATCGCTGATTCCATGGATAATCTTCAGGTAAAACTGCCGGTCAAAATCGCTGAAATTAAACAGGATCGTTTTGCTTTCGCAATTTTTGAGCGCGCGGCCATAGGGGTTCGCCTGATAATCCATCTCCTGGCAGATGGCGAGCACGCGCTCGCGCGTTGCCTCGCTCACGTTCTTTCTGCCGTTCAAAACATTGGATACCGTCGCGGCGGACACGCCCGCCGCCTTTGCAATATCTTTAATGACCACGTTCATCTACCGTCCGCCTCCCCTCATAGCCCCGCGTTATCCCGCAAGTAGGTAAAAATCCCCTGCGCCACGGGCGCGGCCACGCTGCCGCCGCTGCCGCCCTCCTCCACCACCACGCTTACGGCGTAGGGATAGCGGTCGCTGTCGATGTAGCCCACAAACCAGGCGTGCGTTACATCCCGCCCGTTATTGGAGCCCTCTGCGCTGCCGGTTTTCCCGGCGATGGTCAATCCGTCCACCTTCGCGCGCGTGCCGGTGCCGCTTTTGACCACGTCCTTCATGTAGCCGTCCAGAATCTGCGCCGCTTCGGGCGTGCAGGCAGTGCGGTACACCTTTTGCGAGTACTTCAGGCGCACCGCGCCCGCGGGGCTTTCCACGCGGCTTAGCAGGCGCGGCTCCATCATCACGCCGTCGTTGGCGATAGCGGCGGCAATCATGCACATATGCATGGGCGTGGCCGCCACCTGGCTCTGCCCCGCGCCACTCCAGGCGATCTCGAAATTGTTGCGGTTTTTGGTGGGATACACGCTGTTTTCCACCACCAGGTCGCGGAACAGGAAATTATCGTTGAAGCCAAAGTCCTCCGCCGTTTTGCGCAGCGCCGCGTCGCCCATCAGCAGCGCCGCCTGGGCAAAGGCGTTGTTGCAGCTCACGCGGAAGGCGCGCGCAAGGCCTACCTCGCCATGCTGCGCCATGCCGTAATCATGAATGACATGATCCATCACCTGGGTTGCGCCGGTGCAGGTAAATACGCGCGTCTGCGCGTCCGCAAGGTTGCTCAGCGCCGCCGCCGCGGTCACGATCTTAAACGTGGAGCCCGGCGGCAGCGTGCCCTGCAGCGCGCGGTTCCAGAACGGATGCTGCTCGGAGGTTTTCACCTGCTCGGTAATATTGGTGGGGTCGTACACCGGCAGGCTTACCAGGGCCAGCACCTCGCCGGTTTTATAGTTCATCACCACCACGGCGCCGCACTTGCCCCTGGTTTTTTCGCCGTTACGGAACAGGTTGACGATTTCGGTGCACAGCTTGCTGTCCGCGGTAATGGTGATATTATCGCCCTTGCGGGTCTGGTTCTGCAAAAGCGCGGTCACCCGCTCGCTCAGGCCCGTTTCAAAGCCCCACAGATAGCTGGCCTGGAAGGACTCCACGCCGTTGGCCACGTTGCCCTCGGTATCGCCCAGCAGGTGCACCATGCTGGAGCGGCTAAGGATGTTGCTTTGATAAACGCGCTCGCCGTTTTCATTCGTGGTGGCCACCACAACGCCGTTGCGGTCCAGAATATCGCCCGGAATCACGCTGTTTTTCACGCTGCGGAAACGCGTGTTGCGCGCGCTTCCCACCCAGCGGTTGCCGTACGCGGTCACCGAATAAATGCCATATGTGCCGGATAGCAGCATCAGCCCAACCAGCAGGGCCGCCAGCACGCGAAAGCGCAAACGCTGCTGCTTCATGCCGTTATCCCTCCCTGTCCGCTTCGGGCAGCATGGCGGCCTCCTGAAGCGAATGGCTGATTTCGTAATCGTAGGCCAAATCGTCCTGGTTTACGCTGGCAACGCCCTGAATCAGGCCAATCAGGCCCATGCAGCTTACCAGCGAGGTACCGCCGTAGCTTACAAAGGGCATGGTCACGCCCGTAAGGGGAATCAGCTTGAGCACGCCGCCAATAATCACAAACGTCTGCACGCCCAGCATCACGGTCGCGCCCATGGCCAGAAGCGCGTGAAAGCTCTGCCGCGCCGCCGAAGCGATGGATACGCCCCGCAAAATCAGAATGATATACATGGCCAACACCAGCGCGCCAAAAATCACCCCGAACTGCTCGCAGATCACGGCGAAGATGCAGTCCGTAAAATACACGGGAATCACGCGCGGCGCGCCCAGGCCCAGGCCCACGCCAAACAGCCCGCCCGAGGCGATCGCCATGAGCGTCTGCACAATCTGATAGCCGCTGGTTTCATAGTAAATCCATGGGTTGCGCCAAATGGCCACGCGCTTTTTCACATGGGCAAACATCATGTAGCCCGCAACGGCCGCGCCGCCGCCGCCCAAAACGCCCAGGCCCGTAAGCGGCAGGTTGCCCGTGGAGGCGTAAAACAGGAACAGCGCCGTGGCATAGTAAATCAGCGCCGTGCCAAGGTCGCGCTGGAGCATTAAAACCAGCAGCGCAAACATCGCGAACAGGAACCACGGCCAAAAGCTGCGGTGGCTCATATACCAGCTCAGCACCAACAGAAGCGCCAGCTTTACAATCTCGCTGGGCTGCACGCTGGTACCGCCCAGGTTAATCCAGTTGGTAGCGCCGTTTTGCTCGGTGCCTATTGCCAGGGGCAGCACCAGCAGCGCCGCCGCGCCCATCATGACCACCTTCATCAAAAAGCGCCAGCGCTTGATATACCGCACAACAAAGATGCACACCAGCATCGCGATGATGCCCGCGCCATAGTACACCGCCTGCTGCATGCCGCGCGAGGTGCCCGCGCCCCGGTCGGTGGAGTACAGCACCAAAACGCCCAGCGCGCACAGGAAATTGGCAATCGCCAGCAGCAGCTTGTCCGCGGGGAAAAAGCGCGGCAGCCACATTGTGGAAAGATAGATCAGCACCGGCACAATCACCGCCAGCGCAAAGCCCTGCCACTCCAGCTCGCCATTGAGGGCGATCAGCAGAAACGCGCTGAAAAAGAACAGCATGATGGCCGATACCAGCATATAATCCGGGCGGCGGCGCTTCTGGCGCTGGCTTCGCGCCCGGGCGCGGGCCTCCGCACGCGCTTGCGCTTTTCTGCTCATTTGCCGCGACCTCCCCCAAAGTACTTATCCCAGAGGGTACGCTTCGCGCGCTCGGCCTCGTCGTGGCCGATATAGGCGCTCTTGGGCGGCGCGGCAGCGTCGGTCATGTCCTCGTCCAAATCGCCGGGCTCATACGCCTCGTCCTGCTCACCGGCGTAGGGATTGGGCGCGTAGGGCCAATCATCCTCCCCCATCTCGGGCGGATAGAACGCATCGTCAGGAGCAAGCTCCGCAGGCTGCGGGCGCTCCTGGCTGTGCGCGGGCTGCGGGGCCGCCTCTCCCTGAGGCCGCATAAACGGCGTGTGATCGGCCAGCTGGCGCGCCTGCCCGGGCGCGACGTAAACGCCGTCGCTTTCTTCCTCGTATTCGCCGTCGAGCTCATCCGCTTCCGGCCCCTGCCCGGCCTGCTGCGCAAGCCATTGCTGATACGCCTGCTGCTGGGCCAGCTGCTGCTGCATCAGCCATTGCTGCTGCATAATCCACTGCTGCTGCATGGCAAGCTGCCTGGCCATGTCGCTGGCGGCCATCTGTTCAGCGGCAGGCTGCTCGGGCGGCTCCGTACCGGCTTCCTCGCGCCGCGGCGCATAGCCCGTACCCTCAAAGCCCATGAACAGGCGCAGCCGAAGCTCCGCCCCGCCCACATACAGGCGCGAGCCATGCGACATGTACACCGGCTTGCGCGCTCCGGCCTCCTCGCCGTCCACATTGGCCGCCTGGCCGCGAAAGGGCACTACCATCAGGCCCTTGCCCTCCTCGAAGCGGAACCATAGCTGCCGCTTGGCAACGCCGCTAACAGGCACGCACAGATCGTTGGTGCGCAGGCTGCCCAGCGTGCCCTCCCAGGGCACGGGCAGCGTGGCGCCGCGCTTGAGCGCGTCCGCGCCCTCAAGCACAACCATCTCGCCCACATAGCCCGCGTCCGGCAGCAGTTTGAGGCGCTTTTTCGCCTGGCGCTTATCGCGCCGGTACCAACGGTAGCTGCGCCATACGATCAGCGCCATCAAAAGCAAAAACCAGTAGCGCGCCCCCTGGGCAACGACTTCGTAAATTTCGCTGGGCAAGGCAGGCACCTCCTGGTCATTGGTCTTTTTTTCTTGCGGGGTTGCACCCCGCGCCCTGCGTCCTGCGCCCTGCGGGTGGGCTTTCTTGCGGGGTGGCCCCCGCGGGGCTTGGGGCTTCGCCTTTTTTTGCGGGGTGGCCCCCGCAGGGGCTTTGGTCTTCTTTCTTGCGGAAGCATTTCCGCGGAACTGGGTGGGGGCTACGCGCCCCCACACCCTGCGCCTACTCTTTCTGGAAAGAGTAGGCAGAAAGCGGCGGCACGCAGACTTCGGCAAAAACCCCTGAATGCCGGTTTAGGGCGCGGGGACGCACAATCGGC
>JALEIQ010000122.1 GCA_022769795.1 Clostridiales bacterium | reverse complement strand
CTCAAAGTCAGACAGACAGACAGACAGACAGACAGACAGACAGACAGACAGACAGACAGACAGACAGACAGACAGACAGACAGACAGACAGACAGACAGACTAAGTTTGTCTTTTTTGCCGTTCGCAGAAAAATATAACTTTGTCAAAGGCACATTGTGTCTACGGAGCTTCCGTGGGCGTGATGCGCCTTTGACCGTTTGCAGTCTGGAACCCTGCGATCGGAATAAAACAGCCGTCAAAAGAATAAGATAGTCATGAGGGAAACAATGGATCTACTTGAAACGTGAAAAACTCGTGCGAGTGAGAGTACATCTGTGATAGTTGTCGTTCACGGATGGGCGGGAAGCGGGGAGCATTTTAAATCGAAGGAAAGGAAACATAAGCGAGGCGCGCCGCTTCTTTTGCGCTGGCGTTTCCGCAACCTACGCTTTTGCCCTTTGCTGGGAGATCGTTTAAAAGGAGCTGAAAAGGTTGAAGATAAAGAATGTGAGGAAAAAAGCGTCAAGCGTTCTGCTGTGCGCCGTTCTGCTGTGCGGATTTATCCCGCAGGAAAGAGCGTCGGCTTCTGATTATACCGGCACGGATAACACTGACGCTGCGGCTGTCATTCAGAAGCCCGATGGCGCCTATGCGCAATATACCACATTGCGGGAAGCGGTAAACGCGGTCACTTCCGCCGATGAAGTAACAATTAAGATTGTCCGGGATATGACGGTCACGGAACAGATCGATATAGGGAACAGAAAAATCAGGCTTGAGGCCGACGAGGCCCATATGATTGCGTTTGCGATACCAGATGATGCAGCGAACCGTAATTGCTTTCGGATAGCGGGGTATTCCACCCCAACTTCGCTTACCATAGGGAAACATCTTACGGTTACTACAACGAACCATTCTTTGCGCTCGATTGTGAACGTGGGTGGTCAACAGGGCTCGTTTTGCTTAGACGGCGGTACGCTGTTCTCTGCCAGCGCCGACCTGGCAAAGGCGATCGTCTGTGTGGATAACGGCGGAATGATGTCGATGTCCGGCGGGACGATTCGGGGCAAGAAAGGCCATAACAGCCGCGGCGTTTTCCTGCAGGATACGAACGGGTGGCCTATGGCCTTTACCATGACCGGCGGGACGATCGCCGATTGTTCATCGTCTGAAAAGGGCGCCGGTGTCCTGATCATAGGAAAGGCCAATTTCACGATGGCCAGCGGAACGATTACAAATTGCAGTGCGGCAGGTTACGGCGGCGGTGTTGCGGTTCTTGATGAAGCCACTTTTACGATGAACGGCGGATCCATCGAGAGCTGTTCTTCCGGGGTTGGCGGGTATGTTTATGCCGCCGAGGGAGCGAATTTTACGAATGGTGGCGGAACGGTCGGAAGCGTTGAGAAAGACGGAGTCGCGCGGATCGGAAACAAAACATACCTTTCTTTGAATGCCGCCATCGCCGCGGTTGCAAAAGGTCAGGACGACCCCGTAACGATTCAGATTGTCAAGGACATGACGATTTCGGAACTGATCGACATAGAAAACAGAAAAATCCGACTAGAGGCCGACGAGGCCCATACGATTACGTTTACGCTGCCCGATGATGCGGCGAACCGGAATTGCTTTCGGGTAGCGGGGTATTCCACCCCAACTTCGCTTGCCATAGGGGAAAATCTCACGGTTACTACAACGAACGATTCCTTGCGCTCGATTGTGAACGTGGGTGGCCAACAGGGTTCATTTTTTTTGGAGGGCGGTACGCTGTTTTCTGCCGGCGCTGACCTGGAAAAGGCGATCGTCTGTGTGGATAACGGCGGAACGATGTCGATGTCCGGCGGGACGATTCAGGGCAAGAAAGGCCATAGCAGCCGCGGCGTTTTCCTGCAGGATACGAGTACCGACGGATGGGAAATGGCCTTTACCATGACCGGCGGGACGATCACCGATTGTTCATCGTCTGATAAAGGCTCCGGCGTCCTGCTGATAGGAAAGGCCCATTTCACGCTGGCCGGCGGAACGATTACAAATTGCGGCGTGGCAGGCCGCGGAGGCGGTGTTGCGGTTGTTGCTGACGCTGCTTTCACAATGGAGGGCGGTGAAATATCGTCGTGTACGGCTTTGGAAGGCGGAGGTGGAGGTGTGTGGGCCAAAGATAACGCGGTATTTACACTGACCGGCGGCAAAATTGCCAACTGCCAAGCGACCGCTAACGGAGCCACCGGCGGCGGCATCTGTCTGAAAGGGAAAACGATTACCTTCACCATGTCCGGCGGAAGCATCTGTGAAAATACAGCGGAGTATCTTGGCGGCGGCATTCATACAGAAAGCGACGCAACCATCACAGCAGGAACCATCCAAAACAACCGCAGCACGTGTACCACCGGCTTCGGCGGCGGTATCTATGTCAATAAGGAGGCGACGCTCAAGCTAACGAATGTGGTGATAACCCATAATACCGCGGCCGCTCTTGGCGGCGGTATCTGGAGCTGCCGAACCGGTGACATCAAGATATATGTCACAGAGGGTGGCGCGGTCTTTGACAACCGTGCCGAAGACAACGGAAATGTGAAAACACCGGACCAGGCGGGAGATGATATTGTATCCACTGTAACTTTCCCCGCAGTCGGCTTTTTGTTTATATCCCATCGTATGCTTGGCGGAGGTACAAACCGTTATTATGTAGATGGCGGTGTGACCGGTTTTAGCACAGCAGGACTAGATCACCATCATAATGAGGGCCCCGGCCTTGGCATGCCGGACGGCAAAACCGCAAGATATGATGGGGCCACTTCCACCCTTGTGACCGAAACATATATTACGGAGGCTATCGCCCTGAAAAATGTGGTATCGGAGGCTGCCAAGGCAGCGGCAAATAGAGATGCGCGACTGATGATTTCTGGCAATTCCGCCTCTCGTGGAGGCGGAATCGGCACCAATGGCAATCTGATTATCGGAACGCCCGATCCTGATGCCGGTACCGGCAGCCTGACCGTGTTAAAGACCATATCCGGCAGCGGCGCAAGCAGCGCGGAGGAGTTTTCTTTTACCGTAACCCTTAATGACAGTACGATTAGCGGTATCAAAGGCGATATGGCTTTCGAAAACGGTGTTGCAACCTTTGCCCTGAAGGCGGGCGAACGCAAGACGGCCTCCGGCCTTCCCGCTGGCGTGGGCTACACCGTTGAAGAAAGCGGCAATGAGGGCTATACCGTAACGATAAACGGAACGACCGGCACAAGGGCAGCCGGTACGGTCGCGGCGAATACCGCTGTTACCGTAGCCTTTAACAATCATAAGGACGGCAGCATCCCGCCGGACAAGCCGGATGACAATGTGCCAAAGACGGGCGACACATCAAATATAAGCCTTTGGTTTGCCCTTGCCTGCTTCTCCCTGGTAGGCATGACGGTTAGCCTGCTCGAAAGAAAACGGAACTGTAAATAAAGCGGACAGGCATTAGCGGATCAGGGACGGCCGGGATTGCAGACGCTGTCCCGGCCGTTTTAGAAGAGAAAGCTTCTCTCTCCACGTAAAGCGCGAAGGTTTACGGCGCGAAATATGCTACCGCGATGGCCCCGGGCCCCACGTGTGTGCCGATGGTGCTGCCGATGAGATAAACGGGCACATGCGTGGTATTGCACTGCCATAGAGAGGCGCTATCGTTGAGGTATTTTTGAAGCATGCTGTCCTCCAGGCCGGAATAGGCCGTGGCGTAGGGCATGGAAAAATCAATCCCGCCGGAGGCGTTTATCATCTGTACCAACAGGTTATTCCCCTTTTTGGAGCCGATGGCCTTGCCAATGAGCCTGACCTCGCCATCCTCGAGGGAAACAACGGGCTTAACATGCAGCATGGCTCCTGCGAGCGCCACCGCCGGGGAGATCCGTCCGCCCTTTTTGAGGTATTCCAGCGTATCCAGCAAAGCGACCAGGCGGATGCGGCGCTTGACCGCATCCAACTGCGCGGCGATAGCGCGCGCGGAAAGCGGCTGCTGAACCAGCCGCAGCGCGTAGTGCAAAAGCAGCCGCTCGCCGATGCAGGCGTTCAGGCTGTCCACCACATATACGCGGCCTTCAAAGCGCTTTGCCGCCTGCACCGCGCTAAAATAGGTGCCCGACAGCTTGGAGGAAAGGGTAATGGCCACCACTTCGTTTCCGCCAGAGGTGAGTTCTCGGAAACGTTCTTCAAATTGGTAGGCGTTAATCTGGCTGGTTTTCGGCAGGACGTCGCTTTCAATGAGCTTTTCAAAGAATTGACGGTGCGAAAGGTTCACGCCGTCCTGAAAGCTTTCCGTGTCAAACTGCACCGTCAGGGGAACCATCGTAATCCCCAGGCTTTCCGCCTCCCGCGCATCCACGTCGGACGCGGAGTCGATCAATAGTTGGACTGCCATCGTCATTTCCTCCTTACAGGAACCTGGCTTGACGCTATATAGCGTTCCAGGTTCTGGCTGATGGTTTCAAGCTGGCGGTAGAGCGATTCGCGCCCCGCGCCGTCCAGCCCTTCCGCGCCGACCAAAAGCGCGCGCCCGGCCTTTTCCGCAACCCGGGCGGCCACGCCGCCTCCTTCGGGTGTGAGGAGGATTTTCGCATTATATTTTTTGGCCACGGACGGCTGCGTATCCACAACCAACCCGCGCGCGGCCAGCCCGGCAACCGCGCGGCTGACGCTTGCCTTGTCCTCCAGGCAAAGCCGGGCCAGCTCCCCCTGCGTAAGGCCGCCGGGGTTGCGGTAGAGGTAAAACAGGCACATGGCGTGTACGCCCTGCAAATCAAATTCCGTCATTTCCAGGCTTTTGATGCGCTGGATGGAACGGCTGATCTGCAAAATGAGGGAGGTAAAGGTTTCGAAACGGTTCTCCATAGACACCTCCTGTTGATGTGTCAACAAAATTATAGGGGAAACTTGTTGAAATGTCAACATTTGGGCGAAGGGAAAGAATGAAAAACGCCATGCTTCCTTCTCGAAAGCACGGCGTTTGTTAGCGCTATGAAGCCCTGTCAAAGCTTGCGGTTCATGATGGAGATAATCAGGTTGCCGTTTTCAAAAACCTTGGCGAGCACGCTTTGATCCACCAGCTCGCGGAATTCCGGAAGCGGCACCACGCTTTCCATAAGGGGAAGGACGGTAAAGGCCACAAAGCAGAGCATCACGCCAAGCAGAAGACCAAAAGCGCCGCCCGCCAGCCAATCCAGGTGCTTGAGCACCGGAAAGCGAAACACGGCGCGCAGAAGGTTAATCACAATGGTCATAACCACAAAGCATACGATGAAGCATATCAGAAAGCAAAGCACGTTGATGCTGACGGAAAGGATGGTCTGGTTCACGTAATCGCCCACGTTGGTAGCCAGGTTTCCAAGCGGGGAAAACACCTGCTGGCTCAGGTTGTGCCTGAGCAGGGTGGCGATGGGCGCGGGCAGACCGGCGCGCTCCACAATACCGGCGATGCTGTCCGCCGTAAGGGTGCTTACGGCCTGGCGGCTCAAATCCAAATCGCCCAGGAGGCTGCCGGAATCGGTGTAGGTGCTGATCAGGCGGGTGATATCGGTGTTGGCGCTTACCACATCCGCCAGCTTGGGAAAAAGCAGAAAGGAGCCGCCAAACGCCGCCAGCCCGCCGCCCAGATTGAGCACGGATTGGATAAAGCCGCGGTATAGCCCAAAGAGCACGCATAGGCCGATGATGGCAATGACGGCGATATCGATGATGTTCAGGGTCAATCCCCCCTTCAAGCGGTCAGTTCAGGGTGTTGATGGCCTGGGGCAGGGTGATCACATAGACCTCATCCCCGCAGGCAACAATGGCGCGTCCGTTGGTAAGCGTGCCAATTAGGCGCGTGGCCTCGCGCTCCATGGGCAGGGGATAGGTGGTGAAGCGGCTGTCGTTCTGCCCGGCGCGGTACAGGGTATCGGCGCTCAGGGCATAGATGGTTTTGTTCCATACAGCCGCACCGATGCAGGTATCGGGCAGGCTGTAGCGCTTGTCCCTGCTGCCGGAAATCAGGCGCAGCTCGCGGATGTCAAAGATGCTCTCCGCCTGCGAGGTGGGTGCGAACAGCATCAGCGCGTCGCCGCGCTCGGGTACCTCGCTGTCCAATAGCTGCCAGCCGTATACCAGCACGCTTGCGGCGGTATCCTCAGTGCCCCGGTCGTTAAAGGTGAGCATCTTGCGGGTGTTGATTACGCGCAGCAGGCCGTTTTCGTACACCACGGCATAGGTGATGGGCTCGCCCAGGGATACCGCGCCGGTGTTCATCTTGCCCACCTCAAAGGTGTTCAGGATGGTGTTGGAGGCCGTGCCGAACACGTCCAGCGCCAATGTCCACATGTACTCGCCGTTTTTGCCGTAGAAGCCCACGTCCAAAAGAATCATGGTGGAGTAAGCGTCGGCCTCCTCGTCCATGTGCGCGCCGGTGTGATCCTTTACAACCAAGCGGGGGGTGGTAACGTCGCCGATTACGGCGGCTACGTACTGCGTGCCTACGCGGGCAAACTGGATCTCCTCGCCCAGGTTGTCGTTGTAGGAGGAGTTGCCGTTCTGATCCAAAATGTAGATGGTATTGCCCACCCACGCGGCCACAACGGTATCGTTGCAGTCAAACCCCGCGTCCGAGCCAATCTGGAAGGACCAGCGCACGGAGCCCGTATCGCTCATGCAATGGATGCTTACGCCATCGTAATACAATACGCTGTTGCCAAAGGGCATGATGGTATCGTTATAGGGGCATGGCAAAAGCGACGCTGATACGCTGCTCACGGGCCGGGCGGAAAAAAGCGACACGCCGCCCCAGATCAATAGCCCGATGGCGGCCAGGATGAGAAACAGCAGCGCAAACGCCTTGGGGCGGCTCATTTTTGGCTTGACTCTTTGCATAGCGGCTCCCTTGCGGCCCATGGCGGCGCGGCAAAAATACAACGCGGCGCACGGGCTGTTTGTTGCGGCGGTATGTAACAATTACCGCTGCCTTCCATTATAGCCTGTGCGGCGCGGGGATGCAAGATGCAGCTTGAAAGCATCCTGACGCACTTTGGCAGCGCGGCTGAAAACGCGGGGTGGAGCGCATGTGCCGGGAGGCTTCTTTTGCCCGGCGCGCCTTCCGATATTTTCAATTTCTTTTCCAAACGTTACAGTTTGTTCACATTTCATGCAACAAAATGACACCTTCGCACGTCATAATAACTGTGAGGTGATCGCATGGCAACGATTTTGATTTACGAACCCAATGAGGCGCTCGCGCAGAAGCTTTGCGACTCCCTGAAGAAGGAGAAGATGAACGCAATCCGCTGCGACGAGCACGCTATTCCCGGCTTGACGGAAGCCAAAGCGCAGCTTGTGCTGATGGACGCCCAGCTCAAATGGACAACCTGCAGGCCGTTGCTGGAGTTTTTTCAAAAGCGCGGCTGCCCCATCCTTTTTCTCACGGGCGACCGTAAGATGAGCGCACATCTGCGCGCGCTGTACGGCGGCCGCAGCGATGTGCTGGCCATGCCGTTTTCTCATAAGGCGCTGCTGGCCAAGGTAACGGGCGTGCTTGGCGAAGCCGCGCCGCTGAGAGAATTGTCCGTGGACGAGAAGGAGCGCGTAGCCCTGCTGGATGGCCGCCGCGTTGAATTGACGGCCCAGGAATTCGCGCTGTTGCTGGCCCTGATGGAAAAGCCCGATATCCCCGTAAGCCGCGAGCAGCTTTTGCGCCGCGCGTGGGGGTACCAGAGCATGGGGGAAACGCGCACGGTGGACGTGCATGTGCAGCGCCTGCGCAAAAAGCTTGGCGGGGAATACATTGAAACCGTGTATAAATGCGGCTACCGCCTGAAACTGGCCTGACAGCGCCCGGGAACAATGGAACGGAGCGGCCCGTGCCTCAAGAGAAGTATCCTTCCCTTGAGGCGCGGGCCGCGTTTTGTTTTTTTCGCGATATGCAAAGGGCCGCGGGCGGGCCAAAATCGAAACAGGCCTCCCCGCGCGGCGGCTTCACGGATTGAGCATGACCGAGGCGTAGAACACGCCGTCCCGCCACTCAAAGCGGGCGTCGCCATTATACTGATTGGCAATGATGCGCACCGATTCGGTGCCGCTGCCGAAGCCGTCGCTTTTTTCGGAAAGCAGCCTGCCATCCTTCCAGCGGGGCCGACGGGAACAGGGGTTATCC
This sequence comes from Clostridiales bacterium, assembly GCA_022769795.1. Lineage (GTDB taxonomy): Bacteria > Bacillota > Clostridia > Christensenellales > Aristaeellaceae > Limiplasma. The sequence goes on along the minus strand of JALEIQ010000122.1, from coordinate 5,384 downwards.
ACCGTGAGCGAGAGCATGCTTTCCCCCGTTTGCATTGCGCGAACCCGGATTGGGCCGGGCTCGCTTTCCCGGGAGCAGGCCTCCAGCGCGTTTTCCAGCAGATTGCCCAGCAGCACGCACAGCGACGGCTCGGGAATTACGCAGCGACTGTCCATCCGGAATTCGGCCTCCATGCGCAGGCCGCTCTTTTCCGCCTTTTCGGCATAATAGCTCAAAATGGCATCCACAGCCGCGTTTTTGCAGAAGGTGCGCGGCGTTTCATGGGAAAGGCTCGCGCCGTAGGCTTGAACGTAGGAGGCCAAAGCGGCCATGTCGCCGCTGTCGATGCAGCCCTGAATGGCCGCAAGGTGCTGCCGCAGGTCGTGGCGGGCGCGGCGGGTTTCCTCCATGGCGTTGAGCAGATAGGCGTACTGGCTGGCCTGTATGGCCGTCAGCTCCTCCAAACGGCGGATGCGTTCCTCGCTTTCCACATGCCGCTGAAACCCCCGTACCGATTCAATCACATAGGAGTAGGACAGCAGAATGCACAGCATGAGCAGTATGCGCACAAACAGCGCCAGCAGGCTCTCGCTTTTTCCATAGGTAAAGAGCATCACAATCAAAACCGTAAGCATTGGCAGCAGCCATACGGTGCTCCATACCTTTGGAGCGTAGGTTTCAAACACCATCTGCGCGGTTTTCTTAACGTAGCGCAGCATGAGGGGAGCCGTGAGCGCGAAAACCGCCAGCGTCGGCAGCCCGTACTGCCAGCTACTCTCACCCGGCGCGTCGGGAAACAGGCGCGGCGCCAGATTGCCCGCCACGCCGCACACCATCAGGGCATAAGCCATGGCGAAGGCGTATACAAAGGCCACCTTGCCCCATTCCATATTCACCATCGAAAAAAAGAACAGCATGGAGATGGGAATGGAAACCAGCTTGCACACGGCAAACGGAAGCCCCAGCGACAATAGCAGCGCAAAGGCAGACAGGTGGGCCGCTTCAATGAGCGCCAGCAGCACGGGCAGCAGCCGCTTTTTCACGCGCAGATGATCCAGAAACGGCGCATAGGCAAAGAGGTGGAAGGCGATGGTTGACAAAAACTCGCCGAGTAAGATTTCCGTCATCCCTTTTCAAGCCCCCTTGCCCGTTGGTAGGCCCAGCACAAAAACCGTTCCCGCACGTCGCGGTATTTCAGCCTGCTGATGGGCACGCGCACGCCGCCTAACAGCAGGAAGCTGTCCTCGGTCAGCTTTTCCACGGCCTCAAAATTTACCAGTATGCCCTTTATACAGTCGCAGAAGTACGGATGCTCCAGCATAAGCGCGGCAAAATCGCCCTGCTTCATGGCTATCTGCATTTCCGCTCCGTCCCTGAGGTGTACGGTTATCTTGCGGTTTATGTATTCCGTGTAGACGATCTGGTGCAGCATAAGCCGCGCCTGTCCTGTCCGGGTAGGTACGGAGATGGCTTTGGCTCTTTCCAGCAGCGCCGGGTTGCAGCGGTTCAGGGCGGCGGATAGCTGCTCATAGCTGTAGGGCTTGAGCAGGTAGTAGGTGGAGTCTACCTCGTAGCTTTCCACCGCAAAATCGGGGGAAACAGAGGTGAAGATCAGCCTGCACGCGCTATCCTGGCGGCGGATGCGGCGCGCGGCGTCCATGCCCGTCATGCCTTGCAGGCAGATATCCAGAAAGACCACGTCGTACACATCCGGCTTGAAGGAGGCAAGCAGCGCTTCGGCACTGAAAAATATCGCCGGGGGAGGATCAAGAATAACGGCCCTCTCCGCCGCCCAGCGGGAAAGACCGTCGCGCAGACGATTTTCATCCGCCGGAGAATCGTCCACAATGGCAACGCGCATAGGGTATACCCCTTCCATGGTTTTTTACTCCGTTTCATTATAACAGGTTCCGCCCGCGTCTGGACGCATCTTGTGCGTTTTTTGCGCATCTTGTGCAGCCTGCCTTGACACACTCTTGCAATTGGATAAAGTAAAGATTGGCTGGACGAATGCGGGTGTGCCGTGCTGTAGACCGGCCATTTTGCCGCCGCATATCCCCAACGGAGCGAGAAGGCGGCGCAAGGCAAAAGGGGGAGCAAACGATGAAAAGAACGAACCACAGCCGGCTGGCGGCGCGGCTGCTGATGCTTTGCATGGCGCTGACGGTCATGGCGCTGCCGTGCCTGTTTGTTACGGAGGCGCAAGCCGCTGCTGTAACGTATACCATTTCCTTTGATCCCAACGGCGGTACGGGTACAATGGACTCCATTACGGCAGAGGATGGCAAGGAATGCGTTCTTCCTGCCAACAGGTTTATGGCTCCGTCCGGGAAGCATTTTTTAGGTTGGGCGTACACCCCGACGGGGCAGATTCTGCCCACTTCCTATCTCTTTACAACAGATACCAAGCTCTATGCCGTTTGGGAAAACATTCTGGACCCGACGGCCCCCAAGCTCCCGAGCATTACAAGCCCCATTTCGGATCAGACGGTTACGGCGTTTGAGGGAGAGCCGGTTGTGATGGAGATCACCGCGGAGAATGCCGTGTGGTATCAATGGTACGTAAACCGCAACGACGGGAACGGGTATAGCAAAATTGACGGCGAGAACGGCACAAGCTACACCATCGCGTCCGTGGCGCTGGAAAACGACGGCTATATGTACTATTGTATGGTTTACGACAACGTCCCCGCCACCTTTTCCCTTTCGCGCGCCGCTGATGGCGGGTACAGAAGCCCGATATTTACCCTGCGGGTGAGCAAGGCCGTGGAGGAGGTTCCGCAGACAAGCGATACAGGGAACACGGAGATTCCTCAAACAGGCGATAAGGGAAGCCCGGCGCTATGGTTTGCGCTTTTTGTGGCAAGCGGCAGCGCGGCGCTCGCCCTGATTGCCCGTGAAAAAAGGCGCGCCGCTAAATAACGCGCCCTTGCCTGGCGTTAAATGATGAAAGAAAGCTATCCGGCGAGGAAGGAAACGCCCTTCCTCACCGGATGGCTTTTTTCCGCTCCCGTGCTTTTTGCCGCCGCCCGCGAATATCGTTTCCCAGGGAGCCTATCGAAGGGGGAATGCTCATGCCCAGGATCATCACAACCGCCTGCGGCGACCTTACGGGCGACGGCGCGCGGGAAATCATCCGCCTTACGGGCTCGCAGCCCGCGCATTCCGTGGCATGGCGGAACATACGGCTTGAAATTATGGATGGGGCAAGCGGCAAGGTCACGCGGCTGGGGCTTGCACAGGACACAGGCTATGAGCCGCAGCTTTTCCTTGGCGATATGACGGGCCGTGGCCGAAGCGACGTTATGGTTTCCATCGCTTCGGGCGGGAGCGGGGGTATTGTGGATTCTACCATTTTTGCCTACATGGACGGGGCCTACCGCCAGATATTCAGCACGGAGGAATACTATGCGGCGGCTGATTACAGGGTGACGTATCAGGATTGCTATACTGTCCTGGCGGAGAGCCTTTTGAATCATACGGCGTATCGGATCGATCTGTCCGGGCGGGATGAGGAATATCTATCCGAAATCTACGATGAAAACGGAATCCTGCGCGAGCCAAGGGAGGGCTTTGTGGACCCGGTCAGCCTCCTGGTCGCGGCGGATATTGACCGGGACGGTGTGCTGGAGCTGATGGCATGGCAGCGCATCAGCGGGCTTTATCACGCCGATGCGCTGGGCGATTTCATCAGCACGCTTGCCTGGAACGGGCAGCGGTTTGCAATGACCGGCCAAACCGTGGGAATCATGGGCATGGAAATGGCGCGGCGGTAGGCGCGCCGCAGGGGATACGTCAGCCCGACCGGGGCTGGCGTTTTTTTTGCCTGAAAATCCCGTCCAGGGAAGCGCGGCGTTTCATCCCGCTTCAAAACTTTTTCGCCGCGTGCCGATTTCCTGTTTTTGGCCGTCTAATAGGCAGCGACATGCTTTGGGGCATGCCGGGCGGGAGAACGCGGCGCTCGCGGCAAATCCCTCCCGGCTTTCGAAGGCCCGGCCCGGGAGCATGGGGCGCCAGGAACGCGGGAGCGCCTTCGCTCGCCTTTTCCAATTCTGCAACAGAGAGGGGTACACAACATGAAAAAGCTGATTAGTCTGCTGCTGGCGCTCTGCGTGCTGCTTCCCGCCGCCGCGCTTGCAGGGGACGGCCGCAAGCCCATGCTGCTTTTGGGCGTGGATTACTACAATCCCAAGGTCAAGGAGCCTACCTTCTGGAAGCGCCACCCCGAGATTCCCATAGAGGATTGCTTCTATTTTGCCTTCGACGATTGGAGCAAGCTGATTCCGGAAAAGAAGCCCGATTTGGTTGAGTTTGATTGCGGGCAGTTCAATTTCTACCAGTTCCGCGAAACGGGCGTGCTGGCGGATTTGTCCGTAAGCGAGGTTATACGGGAAGCGACGGAGCGCCTGCGCCCGGATATCAAGGCGCTTGTGACCACCGTGGACGGGCGGATACTGGCCGCGCCCCTCAGAGCGTGGTCCTATCCGCTGATGTGGAACCAGGAGGCGTGGGACGCGGCGGGCTATACCGAGGCGGACGTGCCGCAAACCTATCCCGAACTGTTGGATTTTCTGGAAAGCTGGATTGAGCGCATCAAGAAGAATCCTGTGAAAAACGTAAGCGCGGCCTGCGTGACCAACTACGCGGAAATTGACCTGTACCGGGACGTAGGCTGGCTGATTGCCCTGCTGATTGAAACATGGGAGATGCAATGCGCCTACGCGGGCGAGCCGCTCAACTTTGACACGCCGGAGTTCATTGACCTGCTCAAGCGCACGCGCAAGGTGGGCCTGGCCCTGTTTAAGGCCGAGCCCAGAACGAAGAAGCGCCGGAGCAGGATGCTCCTGTTCTCGGGGGATGACGGGGAAGGGAAGGAGTACGGCTACTCCCACGCCATCCCCCTGCGCATAAGCCGCGAGCAGCCGCCCCTGTATTATGCGGGCATGCGAATGCTTGCGGTGCATGCCGACAGCCAGTGGAAGGACGAGGCCATCGCCTATATCGAGGAACAGTTGCAGCCCGAGCGCATGCAGCTGCCCAATCTGCTCTACACGGATTTCCAGCCCGGCACCTATGAGGCATGGGGCAAAGCATACACCTATACCGAAGGCTGGCTGCGCGATATGGACAACCTGGAGGGCCATTTTGTGTTCGCACCCCACCGCGTCAACGAAACGAACTTTTCGTCCATCAAAGCCTTCATGGAGCGCGATATGTCCGCCGAAAAGCTGGCAAAGAAGCTCAGCATTCTGAAGCTGGACCCCAATGACTGATGCGCGGGAGAAAAACGGATAAAATGAGGAGGCTGCGTTAAAGGAGGTTTCTCAATGCATCACTGGCTGTGCGCCAAAAAGCGCATCTTGCTGGCGCTTGTTTGCTGTACCTACTTTTCCTTTCAACCAACG
>JALEIQ010000109.1 GCA_022769795.1 Clostridiales bacterium | reverse complement strand
TTGATTTTCTATTTGTACAACCTGCGCGGCCTGTCGGGCGATCTGCTTTCGTTCCTGTCCCAGCTTACGCTTTTAACCATGCGCCTGTGCCCGCTTTTGACCATGCGCCTGCTGTGCGAGGATCGCCAAAAGCGTACCGATCAGCTTGTGTTCACAAGCCCCGTTTCGCTTGGCGGCGTCGTCATGGGCAAGTTTGGGGCCGCAGCGTGCGTGATGCTTTTAACCGTCGCGCTAACCAACGTGTACACGCTCATTATCGCGCTGTGCGGCACGGTATACGCGGGCGAATGGTTTGTGGGCTACCTGGGCTTTTCCCTGCAAAGCCTGAGCTTTTTGGCGCTCGACCTGTTTGTAACCTGCTTTGCCAAAAATCAGATGACCGGGGCGGTTGCCGCCTTTGGCGCCAATTTTGTGCTGTGGATGGCCGATTTGCTCGCGGGCAGCATGAGCGTGAAATGGATTTCGGACGCGCTGAACTTCATCAGCCTGTACGACCGTTATGAGCCCTTTCTGATCGGGCAGTTAAGCTATGCGTCCGTCCTGTTCTTTGTAACCTTTATAGCGGCGTGTCTTGTGGCGGCCACCCGCGTTTTGGATGCCCGCCGCTTCTCGGAAGGAGGGGCCGCATGAAAAAGCTGCTTCATGCCCTTGCGCGGCGCTTCCGCCAGCCCAAATGGCGGCATGGCAAGCTGTCCGCGCTGCTCATGGCGGGCTTTCTGGCCGTCTGCGTGCTGGTAAACATCGGCGTGAAGGCGCTGGAGGATACCTACGGCTGGCGCAGCGACCTCAGCTTTAACGCCTATGCCACCACCGGCGAGGAAACCCAGGCCGCGCTCAGCAGGCTGGAAAACGATGTGGAGCTGTACCTGCTGTATCAAAACGGCGACGAGGACGCCTCGCTTTTGCAGCTTTTAACCCGTTACGCGGTGCTGAGCAGCCGCATCCGGGTTATGGAAACGGATATCTCGCAAAACCCCGGCATTTTGACCCGTTTCGCGGGCACCGTGGATAAAACGCCCCAGTCCGGCAGCGTGGTCGTCAACTGCCCGGCAGCCGGGCGCTACGAGCTGCTGGATTACTCCGACTTTCTGGTTCAGGGCTACAATATAGACACGGGCAACTTCCAAATTGAGGGCCTTGCCTATGAAAAAAAGCTCACCGAGGCCATTCTGCGCGTGTCACAGGAGCAGCTTCCCACCGTGGGCCTTTTGCAGGGGCATGGCGAGCTGAGCCCGGACTCCCTATCCCTGCTGACCGAATTTTTGAGCGCCAACAGCTATGCCAGCGCAACCGTGAACCTGCTTACAGGCGATACGCTGGAAGGCGTTGACCTGCTGATGATCTTTTCCCCACAGAAGGATTTTACCGAAGCGGAGCTGGAAGCCATCAACGCCTTTGCCCAAAGCGGCGGCAGCCTGTTCCTTACCCGGGACTATACCGACCCCATTGACGGCATGCCCAATTACATGGCCCTGCTGCGCAGCTATGGCATCGTCCCCCTGCCCGGCGTGGTGGTGGCGGGCGAGGAGGACGCCGGCACCTATTACCAAAACCAGCTTTCCCTCCTGCCCTATATGCAGCAAACCGACATGACCCTTTCGCTGATTTCCAGCGGGATGGACCTGGTGCTCATGCCCGCCGCCTGCGCCTTTGAAACGCCTGACCCCGACCAGCAGGAGCAAAGCCTGAGCACCGGCGCGATACTCAAAACCGGCCCCCATGCCTATGTGCGTGATCTCACCGACGGCAATACCTCCATCGACCAGCAGCCCGGCGACATCGAGGGCGAATTGAGCGTGGCGCTCTACGCCACGCGCGCGCACGCCAATGGCAATATAAGCCGCGTGTTCGCCGCCGGGTGCAGCGCCACCTTCATCGCCGAATACATTTACCAGCAAACCTATGTGCAGCAATTCCTATTGCAACTGCTGGGCCAGCTTTTGCCTGATAAGGCCGTTTCCCTGGATATTATGGCTTCCCCGGCAATCAGGCCCCAGCTTACGGTGGGCAGCCAAACCATTGGCGTTGTGCTGGTGGTGGCGGTGCCACTGCTGGTGCTCCTGGCCGGGGTATGCGTGTTGCTGCCCCGCCGCAACCGGTAAGGGAGGCGACGTACCTTGCAGCATCCTCCCAAGATAGCCCCTAAGCGCGGGCTCCGCACGCGACTGCGGCTGCTTGTTGTGCTCGCGTGCCTTGTGCTGGCAGCCGCTTTTGTACTGCTGTTGCCGCTTATCCGCGCGCGCTTTCCGGCGGACAGGGGCGTCGTATCCCCGCGCGGCTCCGCCGTGCGCACCCTCTACCTGGGCGATGAGGCCCAGCTGGACAGCATAACAATTTCCCAGCTAGGAGCCGACAGCTTCACCCTGCGCATGCGGGATGGCGCGGCCTATCTGGAGCGGGACGGCCAGCTTCTGGAGGCGGATCAGGAGCTGGCGGCGGAGATTATCGAGGCCGTTACGCAGGTGGTCATGCAGGACACCGTCGCGGAAACGGCGGACGAGGTCAGCGAGCACCTTGCGGATATGGGGCTGAATCCGCCGCAGGCCAGCGCCGCGGCGCGCTACCATGACGGCAGCGAAATTACGCTGGAAATAGGCTATACCGTGCCCAATACCAGCTATGCGTACTGCCGCTGGTCCGGCGGCGACGGCGTCTTTATGTGCGATTCCGGCATTGCGGATGCGCTTTACACCAGCGCCTCGCGCCTGCTACCCGTAACCCAGCCAACCGTCGCCTCCTCGCTGATTGACAGGCTTACCCTGGAAACCCCGGACAGCCGCATGGACATCGCCTTTTCCGCCGGAGCGGACGGCCTGATTTCCACCGCGCTTACCGCGCCGTACCATTATCCGCTGGAGGGGAGCCGCGCCTCCGCGCTGCTTACCGCCCTGGACAGCTTCCGGCTTGGCACGCGCGAGGCGGTGCTTACCCCGGATAACCGCGCCGCCTATGGCTTTGACGCGCCGCTTTGCACCGTTACGCTGCACCAGGCCGCGGGCTATACCACCGTTGTGGATGATAGCGGCCAGCTTGCCCTTGATAGCCGCCCGGAGCAGACCCTCACCTTTTGCATAGGCCGCGCCGAGGGCGATTACTTCTATACCTGCGAATACCAGGGCGCGTGCTATCTCGTCAGCCGCTTCATTGTGGAAACGTTGACGGAGGCCGCGCCGGAGAAGCTGGTTACGCGCTATCCGGCCGATTTGGGAGATGCGCTTATCAAGGACGTCCAGATCGACGCGCCCGCGGGCACGTTTACCGTGCATGCCACCCGCACCGAGCGCGTGCTTCCCAACAATGCCATTGAAACCGACCAGAACGGCCAAACCGTCTATGATACCGCCGTAACCCTCAACGGCGAGCCGATCGGCGAGGATGTGTTTGACGCGCTCACCGCCCGGCTGCGGGCGTTGAACGTGTCCGGCAGCCTGCCGCCGGATTGGGCGCTCCCCGAGGGGGCACAGCCCCGCTGGCGCATCGTGCTTGTTACGGAGGGAGGCGTGCGGCGCGTTGTGGAGGCTTACCGCATGGATGCCTTTGCGGACGCGCTGTATGTGGATGGCACGGCCCTGCACTATGCCCACTCCGAGGCGATTGACCTTGCGTTGGGCGATCTTGCAGCGCAATAGGAAGCCCTCACGCCTTTTCGCGCTCCCGCTCGTCCGCCTCCAAAACCACCTTCGCCAGGTTTAAAAGCACCGGCCCGGCCAACAGGCCCAAAAAGCCCAGCGCGCGATAGCCCGCGTACATGGCAACCATCGTAGCCAGCGGATACAGCCCCAGGTTGCGCCCCACGATGCGCGGCTCCAGCACCTGGCGAATCACAACGGCGCCCGCGTACAGCGCCGCCAGCAAAATGCCTGTGGCGGCCTTCCCGGTCAAAAAGCTCACAATGCTCCAGGGAATCAGGAACAGGCCCGCGCCAAGCACCGGCAGCGCATCCGCCACGCCTATGAGCAGGCCCGCAAGCAGCCCGTAGGGCACGCGAAAGGCGGCCAGCATCACCATTAAAAAGAGCGTTATCACCATTGAAACCGTCAACTGGCTGCGAAGCTGCGAAAGCAGCGCACGCCACAGCCGCGCGCTAATCAGGCGGCTGCGGTTCATCACTCCCGTGGGAAAGGTTCGGTGAAAAAACGCTGCGATGCGCGCGCGATCCGCCGACATGTAATACGTGCCCATCACCATCAGCACAATGCTTAACAGCGCGTGGGGAATGGAGGCGGCGGTGCTCCACGCCCCGCTTGTGAGCGCGGCGGACAGCGCGCCCGCCCAGCGCACGGCGCTCTGGCTCAATTCGCCAAGCCCGCTTTCCACAAGCGCGGGAAGCGATGCGGGCAGCACGCTTTGAAACCTTTCGTACAGCTCGCGCAGATAAGGCGCGGCCTCCTGCCCGGCCCAGGCGATCATCTGCGGCAGGTGCTTTGCCGCGCCGATAAGCTCCTGCACAAGGCGGGTGATCAGCGCGGAAACCAAAACCCCCGCAATGCCAAACAGGAGCGCCGTTCCAACCGCCGAGGCGACGGACCGCTTCAGCCGTATACGCCAAAAGCCCTTCGCTGCAAAACGCACGAAGGGCTCAAGCATTCTGGAAAGCAAAAACGCGACCGCAAACGGCCAGCCATAGGGCAACAGGGCCGCCCCCAGCACCGCCGCGCCAAGCACCGCCGCAACCAGCGCGGCCCTGCGCGGAATGCCGTTAAGCCGCCTATTCCATGCCGCCAGGCGGCTGGAAAGCATATCGTACAAGCGCCACCGCCCCCTTGGGCCGCGGCGTTACGCCCCCGCGTGCATGAAACACCCGGGCTCGTGATCGTTCACCATGCCTACGGCCTGCATATAGCTGTACACCGTTACCGAACCCATATACTTCATGCCGCGCCTGCGCAGGTCGCGCGAAAGCGCGTCGCTCTCAGGCGACGTGGCGCGCACCTCGCCCGTTTCGTTGTCAAGCGCATGGCCGCCGGTAAAGCCGTACAGGTATTCCGCGAAGCTGCCAAACTCCCGCTGAATTTCCAAAAAGCAGCGTGCGTTTCCAATCACGCCCTCAATTTTGCGGCGGCAGCGCACAATGCCCGCGTCGTTTAGCAGCTCCTTGATCTTATCCTCGCCATAGGCGGCGATTTTATGCGCGTCAAAGCCGTCAAAAGCGCGGCGGAAGTTTTCGCGCTTCGACAGGATGACCTGCCAGGAAAGCCCGGCCTGAAACGCTTCCAACAAAAGCATTTCGTACAGCTTTTGCTCGTCGCGGGTGGGAACGCCCCATTCCGTATCGTGATAGGCTTCCATCAAAGCGCCGCGCGCCCATGCGCAGCGGCTTTTTTCTTCATTTCCCTTCATCGGCCCTCTCCTTGCCGGCCGCGCTGCCAGCGGGCCTTCATATATTCGGCTATGACGCGCGCATCCGCCAAAATGCCGTCGAACAATCGGGAACGCGCCGCGCTTACCAATACCACCATCACAATCGGGCCGACGATCAGCCCCAGCACCCCGCCCAGGCGCATACCCACGAACATGCCCACCAGCGAAACCAGCGGCGATACGCCCAGCTTGGAGCCCAGCAGCTCGGGCTCCGTTACGCGGCGCAGGAGCGAATACCCCAAATACAGCCCCAGCACCAGCCAGCCGTTGCGCGCGTCCCCTACCATAAAGCAGATCAGGCACCATGGAATGTAGAGCACGCCGCAGCCAAACTGCGGTATCAATTCCAGCAGCGCCGCCGCAAAGCCAATCAAAAAGGCGTACTGAAAGCCCGCCGCCTGGAAGAACACCCAGGAAATCAGCATCGTAAGCACGGCAAACAAAAGCTGTACGCGAATGTAGCCCGCCAGGCCGCGCCCGGCGGATTGCTTGAGCAGCCGTATGCCATGCCCGCTTCCGCCGCCCAGCCAGCCGCTCCACAGGCGCTGCCAGCTTTCGTAGCGGTTTGTAATAAAGATAATGGCCAAGAGCAGAAAATTTGCGTATACAAACGCATATGGCAGGCTTGCCGCGAAGCCTATCGCGCCGTTTAGCATGCTCGCGGCAAATTGCATCGCCCCGTCCGTAAGGGCTTGATAAGCGCTGTTAAGCGAGCTGCGAATGGGGCCGCCCAGCGTATCCGGCAGGGTTTGCGCCATGTCCAGCAGGCGGTTGGTGGCCGTGCGCAGCAATTCCGTCACACTCGCGGCCACGCCGGGAGAAGCCACCGCAAGCTGCACCACCACAAACGAGGCAATCCAGTACAGCAGCAGGCACGCCGCCGCTGCCGCCAGCGCAATCCAAAAGGCCGCCGCCACGCCACGCCGCACATGCAATCTTTCCTGCATCACGCGGATGAGCGGCTGCAAAAGCGCCGCCACCGCCAAGCCGATAATGAAGGGCGAGAACAGGCTCCACACCACCGGAGCCGCAACGATACAAAACGCCGCGCCCAGCGCCACGAACACACAGCGCCACAGCATGCGTTCCGCCGCGTAGCGCACCGCTTCCCTTTGGGCCATAGAATGCCTCCCCGGGCTTAAAAATGCCCGCCGCCTCCGCCATGCGTTCTGCCACCGCTGGTGTGTACGCCGCTTCCGCCTCTAAATCCGCCTCCCGACCTTCCGCCATGCCCGCCGGAAGGCGGATCGGGCTTGCGGGCGCGGCTCACGGTGGTGCGCAGGTAATCATCCGCGCTGCCGGTAAGCTTTACCTCGCAGTTGTCGCGAACGTTGTACTCGTAGGTGTTGCCCTTCAGCTTGTAACGGCTTTTCACACTGGATGCAAACATGAGCCCCGCGACCAGCGCGATAGCGGCGCAACCCAGCATCTCGCCGGAGGTAAGCGCGTTATGCCTTGCGGTCAGGCGCTGCCCGGTTACCACGTCGTAGCGGTACTGCCCTTCGGGAACGCCCCTTTGCACATAGCCTTCAACCAGCGAAATCATTGTTCCCGCCGCCTGGCCATAGGCCCCGCGTGAAAGCGGGCTGGCACAGGTATCAATGGCCGTGGCAATGCGCTCGTCGTCCATGTAGTCGATCATCCGGCCCGTGGTGGACAGGTAGTGATACCGCTCGTACATGTCGATATAGTATAGGATGCCGCTGTCTTCCTCATCCAAGCCAAAGCCGCCCTGGTCGTAGAGCGCGTCGGCGATTTGCTGCTGGCTGTCGCCGTCGTGCGGCTCGTCTGAGGTAACGATCACAAAATCCATGCCCGTTTTCTGCTGAAAGGTTTCAATTTGCTTTTCAAGCGCCGCCTCCTGCGAAGCGCTGAACAAATCCGCCCAGTCATACACGCGCGCGTCCGCGGCCAGGGCGGGCACGGCCGAAGCCAGCATCAGGGCAAGGGCCAAAACCGCCGCCATCTTTCGCAGCTTCATTCCGACCCCTCCTTTCAAAACAGAAAATAGCTGAGAATGCAGCCTGCCGCAAAAACGGCCGCCGCCACGATTCCGCCCGCCAGATACAGCTTCTTTTTATCGATGGGCAGCTTGCCGCACACCTCGCCGGTGCAGCCGTTCATGACGTAATAATACGGGGTTTGAGGGTCGTGCTTGTTGGGATAGGTCAAAACCCAGGTGGGCAGAAGCACGTAGCGGGTTTTGATCTCTCTCACCCTTGCGTCGGATTGCACGTTGTAGCTGTTATAATGCAGCGACTCGGTTAAAAGCGGCTCCACATAGCGCTCGGTTTCCCTCTCCACGTCTTGCTGAATGGAGGCGGCTTCTATATCGCGCCGCTCGGCCAAAAAGCCGGATAGATACGCTCCCTCAAAGGGCTTGGCCTTTTCCAGCGGGAAAGGCTGCACGCCGTCGCTCAGCTTGCGGTTGGTTTTGCTAAGCGCGGGACGCATGATGTTTGAGAAACGAATTCTGCCCTCGCGGCGCACATGATAATGCATGGTGCTGGTAACGATGTAGCGGCCCGTATCGGCCACGCTGGTATTGCGCCCCTCGCCGTCTACGCAGGCGTCCAGCTCGCACTCCGTTACAAAATGCGGGTAATATACGCCGCTCATGCTTTCCACCTGCGCGGCGCTGAAAAAGCCCTTGGGCACGTAGCGCTTGCCCCTTACCCAATCCATGAAGGTTTTTACGGCCTTTTCCTTGTCAATCTCAAAAGGCAGCACGCTGTCCGGCTTCATGCCGGCGGTCAGCTTGCCCTGAAGTACCACGGGGCTGTGGCAATAGTAGCATTGCGTGGCCACGGTTGTTTCATCCGTCATGATCTCGCTACCGCAGCTTGGGCAATGATACACAACCTGTCCGCCCTCCGCCGTGGCTTGAGGCTCGGCCCTGTCCGTTTCCGCGCCCTCGCTAAAGAGGTCGCTTTCCGAAAAGGCAGAGCTGCAAAAAGGGCATTTCCATTGCTGGCCTTCCGGGTCAAACACCAGGTAGGCTCCACAGCTTGGGCATTTATACGTAACGCCCGCCATATTCTTCACCTCATCGTTCAGGTAAATGGGCTCTCCGGGAACGGCCCCGGCCAAGCCTATGTGCAATCCGTCAAGATTATAGCATGTTTCCGCGACAAACACAAACGGCCCGGCCCCTATCAGGGCCGAACCGTTCGCGGTATTTTTAGCGGAAATACGCCACGCCGCCCTCAAAGATGGGCTGGAAGCGGTCGCCCTGCACGTTCTTGTACAGGTCTGTACCCGCCCGCTCGCTGTGCCCCATCTTGCCAAGCACGCGCCCGTCCGGGCTGGTAATGCCCTCAATGGCAAGCACGCTGCCGTTGGGGTTGTAGCGTAAATCCATGGTAGGCGCGCCGTCCTGATCCACATACTGGGTGGCAATCTGCCCACCCCGCCTGAGCTCCTCCACCACGGCGGGGCTGGCCACAAACCGTCCCTCGCCATGGGAAATGGCAATGGTATGGATATCGCCCGCATGCACCTTTTGCAGCCAGGGGCTCTTGTTGCTGGCCACACGGGTGCGCACCAGCATGCTCTGATGGCGGCCAATGGTGTTAAAGGTAAGCGTGGGGCAGGTTTCGTCCACGTCGATAATTTCGCCGTAGGGCGCCAGGCCAAGCTTAACCAGCGCCTGGAAGCCGTTGCAGATGCCCAGCATCAGGCCGTCGCGGGCCTTCAAAAGCTCGTGAACCGCGTCCTTCATCATGGGATTGCGGAAAAAAGCGGTAATGAACTTGGCGCTTCCGTCCGGCTCGTCGCCGCCGGAGAAGCCGCCCGGCAGCACAATCATCTGGCTTTCGCCAATCATGCGCACGGCTTCGCGCAGGCTTTCGCCGATGGCGGCGGGGGTCAGGTTGTTGATAAGCAGCACGCGGGGCTCCGCACCGGCGCGGGTAAGGGCACGGGCGGTATCCACCTCGCAGTTGGTGCCGGGGAAGGCCGGGATGAACGCCACCGGCTTTCTTACAAGCACGGCAGGCTTGGGCCAGCTATGCGCGGCCATGGTAACGGCCTCAACCTTTTCTCCCTCGCCCCGGTAAGGGAACACCTTCTCCAGCTTGCCCTCGTATACCTCCTGCATGGCGTCCAGCGCGACGCGCTCGCCGCCGTAGCACAGCGCGTAATCCTCTGTGGTGCGGCCCACAACCTCGCCCAGCGCTTCGCCGGGGGCCATTTCAAGCAGCACCGCGCCAAAGTCCTGCCGGAAGGGATTCTCGATATTTTCAAGCTGCGCGCCGATGCGGTTGCCCAGCGCCATCTTAAACGCGCCCTCGGCCACGCCGCCCAGGCCCAGCGCCCAGGCGGAAAGCACCTTGCCCGCCTTGATGGCCTCATACAGGCTGCGAAGGTTTTGCTTGACCCGCTCCGCGTCAAACGCATCGGCCCGAAGCAGGCACAGCGTATGTCCCGCGCCCTTGAACTCGGGCGAGATGATCTCGCCGCTGTCGCCGGGGGCGATGGCAAAGCCCACCAGGGTGGGAGGCACGTCCAGCGTTTCAAAGGTGCCGCTCATGGAATCCTTGCCGCCGATGGCCGCGACTCCGTAATCCAGCTGCGCGTCCAGCGCGCCCAGCAGCGCCGCGAAAGGCTTGCCCCACCGCTCTGGCGCGCCGGTCATGCGCTCAAAATACTCCTGGAAGGTAAGGTAGGCGCGCCTTACGTCCAATCCGGCCGCCCCAAGCTTCATCAGGCTTTCCACCACGCTGAGGTACGCGCCCTCATACGGGCTTTGAGCCATTACCTGAGGATGGAAGCCGTAGCTCATGCCGCTTACGGTGGTGGTTTCGCCCTCCAGTACGGGCAGCTTGGCTACCATGGCCTGAGCGGGGGTGAGCTGATACCTGCCGCCAAAGGGCATGAGCACCGTGCCCGCGCCGATGGTGGAGTCAAACCGCTCGCTCAATCCCTTTTTGGAGCAGATGTTCAGGTCGCCAACCAGGCTTTCCAGCTTTTCAGCAAAGGTAACGCCGTCAAAGGGAACGTTTTTGATCTGCGCATCCGGCACGCGTACCCTGGCATGCTTCTCCGCGCCGTTGGAGTTCAGGAACGCGCGGCTCAAATCTACGATGGCGCGGCCCTTCCACGTCATGCGCAGGCGCGGCTCCTCCGTTACCCAGGCAACGACGGTGGCCTCCAGGTTTTCCGCGTTGGCATAGCGGATGAACGCTTCCGCGTCCTCGGGGGCCACAACCACGGCCATGCGCTCCTGGCTTTCGGAAAGGGCCAGCTCGGTGCCGTCCAGGCCCTCATATTTCTTGGGAACCCTATCCAGGTCGATTCGCAGCCCGTCGGCCAGCTCGCCGATGGCCACGCTCACGCCGCCCGCGCCAAAATCATTGCAGCGCTTTATCAGGCGCGTGACCTTTTCATCGCGGAACAGCCGCTGGAGCTTGCGCTCCACCACGGGGTTGCCCTTTTGCACCTCGGCCCCGCAGGTTTCAATGCTCTCAAGCTTATGGCTCTTGGAGGAGCCGGTCGCGCCGCCGCAGCCGTCGCGGCCCGTGCGGCCGCCCAGCAGCACAATCACGTCGCCCGGCGCCGGACGCTCGCGGCGCACGTTGCGCTCCGGCGCCGCGCCCACCACCGCGCCGATTTCCAGCCGCTTGGCGGCATAGCCGGGATGATACACCTCGTCAACCAATCCGGTGGCAAGGCCGATTTGGTTGCCATAGGCGCTGTAGCCCGCCGCAGCGGTCGTTACCAGCTTGCGCTGGGGCAGCTTGCCGGGCATGGTATCCGCCACGGGGGTAAGGGGATCCGCCGCGCCGGTTACGCGCATAGCCTGGTACACATAGGTGCGCCCGGACAGCGGGTCGCGGATCGCGCCGCCGATGCAGGTGGCCGCGCCGCCGAAGGGCTCAATCTCGGTGGGATGGTTGTGCGTTTCGTTCTTAAACATCAATAGCCAGGGTTCCTTCCGCCCCGCCACATCCACGTCAATGCGAATTGAGCAGGCGTTGATCTCCTCGCTCTCATCCAGGTTTGCAAGCCGGCCCTGCTTTTTCAGGGCCTTTGCGCCGATGGTGGCGATATCCATCAGGTTCATGGGCTTGGGCCCACCCTCGCGCCCGGCGTAGACGGTTTCGCGCAAGGCCAGATAGCGCTTAAAGGCGCGCTCAACGGCGGGCTTCTCAATCTGCGCGCTATCCAGCGTGGTCAAAAAGGTGGTGTGGCGGCAATGATCGCTCCAATAGGTGTCGATCATGCGGATTTCGGTAAGCGTAGGGTCGCGCTGCTCGGTTTTGAAATAGTCGCGGCAGAAAGCCAAGTCATCCGTATCCATGGCAAGGCCGTACTTTGCCACAAACGCCGCCAGCCCGTCGCCGTCCATGGCGGTGAAGCCCGCGAGCGTTTCCACCGTTTGCGGCGCGTCGTACTGCTGCTGAAGGGTTTGCTTTTCCGCTAGCTCCGCCTCGCGGCTTTCCACGGGGTTAATCAGATGCCTGCGGATGCGGGCAAGCTCCTCCGCGTTCGGCGCGCCGCTGAACAGGTACACCCGCGCGGTGCGTACCGTGGGCCGCTCGCACTGGCTGACCAACTGGATGCACTCCTCGCAGCTGGCCGCACGCGCGTCAAACTGCCCCGGCAGATACTCCGACGCGACAATCGCGTCCGCGCCCTCGGGCAGCGCGTCATAGGTAACGTCCACCTGCGGCTCGGAAAACACGATGGGCATGCAGCGTTCAAACAGCGCGCGGTCAATCCCCTCCACGTCGTAGCGGTTGAGCACACGCACGCCGGTGACGCTTTTGATAAGCAAAATATGCCGGATTTCTTTGAGAAGGCCCTGCGCCTCCACGGCAAACTCGGGCTTTTTTTCCACATAAACGCGGTAAACAGCCATGCTTTTCCTCCTTCGCGGGGAGCCCGGGGCTTTACGCCCCAAGCCCCTGACCAACGCTTCTCTTTGGAATTCCAAGACCGGCTGGGCGGCCAAATGCGCTTGTCATTCCAGGGCCTTCAGCGCGCGTGCGCCAATATCGCTGCGGCGGTGCAGCCCGTCAAAATGGATATGATCCGCCGCGGCATAGGCTTTTCGAATGGCCTCGGGCAGCGTTTCCGCCACGGCGGTCACGCCCAGCACACGCCCTCCGGCGGTGAGCACATTTCCATCCCCGTCAAGCCGCGTACCGGCGTGATACACGCATGCGTTCCTTTCGGCCCCGGCAATGCCGGTGATGGGCTTGCCCGTTTCATATTGCTTGGGATAGCCGCCGCTGGCCAGCACCACGCAGCAGCTTGCGCCGCCGGAAAACCTTACCTCCGCCCTTTCCAGCGTTCCATCGGTCGTGGCGCGCATAACGGCGAACAAATCGCTTTGCATAAGCGGCAGCACAGCCTGCGTTTCCGGGTCGCCAAAGCGGCAGTTGTACTCAATCACCTTGGGGCCGTCCGCCGTTATCATCAGGCCGAAGTACAGGCAGCCCCGGAAGGGGCAGCCCTCCCTGCGCATGGCCTCCAACGTGGGTAGAAAAATTTCCTCCATGCAGCGCTGGGCCACCTCGGGGGTGTAGTAGGGGTTGGGCGCGATTACGCCCATGCCGCCGGTGTTAAGGCCCTCGTCGCCATCCAGCGCGCGCTTGTGATCCATGCTCGCCACCATGGGGCGAATGGTTGTTCCGTCGGTAAAGCACAGTACGCTCACCTCGGGCCCCTCCAGAAACTCCTCCACCACCACGCGACTGCCGGACGCGCCAAACCTTCCACCCCGCATCATTTCGTCCACGGCGGCTTCCGCCTCGGCGTTGGTTTGGCAAATCAGCACGCCCTTGCCCAGGGCCAGGCCGTCCGCCTTTACAACGATGGGGCACCTGGCCTGCGCCACGTAGGCAAGCGCCTTGCGTGCGTCGTCAAACGCCTCATAGCGCGCGGTTGGAATGCCGTAGCGCCGCATAAGATCTTTGGCAAACACCTTGCTGCCCTCGATGCGCGCAGCCGCCTTATCCGGGCCAAAGGCCGGTATGCCCCGCCCGCTGAGCCGATCCACAAGGCCCATGCACAGCGGATCGTCCGGCGCTACAACCACGTAATCCATCTGCTCCCTGGCCGCGTATTCCGCAAGGGCCTCCACATCCGTGGCCTTGATGGGCACACACACCGCGTCCGCCGCAATACCGCCGTTGCCCGGCGCGCAGTACAGCACCGTGATTTC
The DNA here is from genome assembly GCA_022769795.1 of Clostridiales bacterium. Taxonomy (GTDB): domain Bacteria; phylum Bacillota; class Clostridia; order Christensenellales; family Aristaeellaceae; genus Limiplasma. Next base: position 12,693 of record JALEIQ010000109.1, on the reverse strand, counting down.
CTTGCTTTCCTTCAGCTTTTTTACAATAGCATGCTCGCGCCCGCCGCCGCCGACAACCAAAACCTTCATATGGACCTCCCTTGGAAACGTTGGAGCCGCCCCTCCCCGCACGCAGAGCGGGGAGGGGCGTAAGCCCGTTTAATGGTGGAACAGGCGCAGGCCGGTGAAGGCCATGGAAATGTTGTACTTGTTGCAGGCCTCAATCACCAGATCGTCGCGGATGGAGCCGCCGGGCTCGGCAATGTAACGCACGCCGCTGCGTGCCGCGCGGTCGATGTTATCCGGGAAGGGGAAGAAGGCGTCGCTGCCCAGGGAAACGTCGGTAAGCTTCGCAAGCCAGGCCTTCTTTTCCTCCTTGGTGAGCACCTCTGGCTTTTGGGTAAAGAGCGTCTGCCAGACGCCTTCGGCCAAAACATCCTCCCACTCGTCCGAGATATAGCGGTCAATGGCGTTATCGCGGTCGGGGTTTTTCAGCGTGGGAATGAAGGGCAGGTTCAGCGTCTTTTCATGCTGGCGCAGCCACCAGTTATTGGCCTTGTCGCCCGCCAGGCGGGTGCAGTGGATGCGGCTCTGCTGGCCCGCGCCGATGCCGATGGCCTGCCCATCCTTCACATAGCACACGGAAGTGGACTGCGTGTACTTGAGCGTAATCATGGAAATGGCCAGATCGCGCTTGGCGCTTTCAGGCAAAGCCTTGTTGACGGTAACGACGTTGGCAAAGAAATCGTCGCCGATTACAAGCTCGTTGCGCTCCTGCTCAAAGGTAATGCCAAACACATCCTTGCGCTCCAGCCTGCGCGGCTCATAGGCGGGATCAATCCGAACAATGTTGTAATTGCCCTTGCGCTTGCTTTTCAGAATTTCCAGCGCCTCGGGCTCATAGCCGGGGGCGATCACGCCGTCGGAAACCTCGGGCTTAATCAGCCTAGCGGTGGATACGTCGCACACATCGGACAGGGAAATCCAGTCGCCAAAGCTGGACATTCGATCCGCGCCGCGGGCGCGGGCATAGGCGCACGCCAGCGGAGAAAGCTCCGCCTCCGCGGGCACAAAATAGATGCGGCGCAGCACATCGCTCAAGGGCAGGCCCACAGCCGCACCCGCAGGGCTTACATGCTTGAAGCTGGCGGCGGCGGGAAGGCCGGTGGCCCGCTTTAGCTCGCGCACCAGCTGCCAGCCGTTAAACGCGTCCAGAAAGTTGATATAGCCGGGCCGTCCGCTCAGCACCTCGATAGGCAGTTCTCCCTCCGTCATCAAAATACGCGCGGGTTTTTGGTTCGGGTTGCAGCCGTATTTAAGCTCAAGCTCTTTCATGGAACCTTCTCCTCCTTAGCAATTCTTGTTGAGGATGACCTCATCCCCGTCCACGGAAACGTATAGCGATACCCTGTTATCCGCATTCAGCGCGTTCCAAAGCCTGTTTGCCAGCTCCCTTGCGCCAAGCTCCGGCACCTGTGCCGTTACCGGCTCCCCGTGGAAGCTAGGCAGAGGCGAGCCAAAGCCCTCGTAAGTGCTAATGAAATGACCCACGCCGGGCAGGGGCGCATCCCAGGTGTAAAAGAATCGCTCGCAGCAGCCGGGATCGCCGCCCTGCGCCTTGAGGATGGACAGCATGCTCGCGCCGCCGGGCCATGCCATGCCCGAAACGCGCGGCGTCCAGTTGGGGCCGTCCGGCTCAAAGGTACGGCTGCCCAGCGCTTCGGCCCAGCTTCTGCCGCCCAGCAGGAAATCGCGAATGGTATCGGTCTGGTCGCCGTTGGTCACGATGAGGGTTTCCCCCTCCCCCTGCGCCACGCGGCGCACGGGATGATAGATAATCAGGCTGGGATCCGTCATTTTGCTTTCGTCAAAGGCGCGAGTGCGAATGCCGTCCTCCGTTTTTTCAAACACGCGGTTACGGCTGTTTTCGCTGCGGCCCATGATAAAATAGGCGCATACGGCCTTGCCCGAGGGCGTGTGTCCCAGCAGAATGCCGCGACCCGGGTAGGCGCGCTCCTCTAAATAGGCAAAAAGATCGGTCATGGTATCTTACTCCCTTCCAGTCGCTTAGCCAGCTTTTCCGTTTCGCGCGGGAGCAATATCCATTCGGCCTGCTCCATCACGCGCCTTTGCAGGGTTTCAGGGGTATCGTCCGGTAGAACATCCACTGCCTTCTGGGCCAGGATGGGCCCTCCGTCCGGGATGGCGTTCACAATGTGCACGGTCGCGCCCGTTACCTTTACGCCGCGCTCCAGCGCCGCGCGGTGCACGCGCAGGCCATAATACCCTTCCCCGCAAAAGGAGGGAATCAGGCTGGGGTGCACGTTCAGAATGCGGCCCTCATAGGCGTTTACCACGCATTCATCCAAAATGAGCATAAAGCCTGCCAGCACCACAAGCCCAATGCGGTGGGCGCGCAAAAGCGCAATCAGGCGCTTTCCGTAGGCGGCGGGCGTTTCACCCGCTTCGCGGGCCAGGACAGCCGTTTCCACCCCGGCGGCGCGGGCCCGCGCGAGGGCGTAAGCGCCCTCCTTGCTGCTCACCACCAGCGCGATGAGGCCGCTTTTCAGCTCGCCGCGCGCCTGCGCGTCCAACAGCGCCTGCAGGTTGGTGCCACCGCCGCTTACCAGCACAGCGATGTTCAGCATAGCTCGATCCCGTCCTCGCCTTCGGCAATCTCGCCCAGCACGTAAGCGTTGGCTTCGCCCACCTGATACAGGCTGTCCAGCGCCAAATCAACATCCTCGGCGGCCACGGTCAGGCACATGCCCACGCCCATGTTGAAGGTGTTGAACATGTCGCGCTCGGGAATGCCGCCCACCTCCTGAATCAGCTTGAACACAGGGGGAACGCGCACAACGCTGCGCTCGATGCGCGCCATTTTTCCCGGCGCCAGCGAGCGCGGGATGTTTTCATAAAACCCGCCGCCCGTGATATGGCTGATGGAGCGAACGCGCACGCCGGCCTCCAGCATGGCCAGTACCTGCTTTACATAGATGCGCGTGGGCGTTAGCAGCGTTTCGCCAAGGGTGGCGGAAAGCTCGTCGTAGCGCTTGTCAAGGCCGCCCTTTTCCACGTTGAAAACCTTGCGCACCAGGGAAAAGCCGTTGGAGTGCACGCCGCTGGATTCAAGCGCGATCAGCACGTCGCCAGCCTCCATGGCGCTTTTGTCCAGGATGCGGCTTTTGTCCACCACGCCAACGCTGAAGCCCGCCAGGTCGTACTCGTCCTCGGGATAAAAGCCGGGCATTTCGGCGGTTTCCCCGCCTACCAGGGCGCAGCCCGCCTGAACGCAGCCCTCGGCCACGCCGCTTACAATCTGCGCCACGCGCTCGGGCACGTTTTTGCCCACGGCCACATAGTCCAAAAAGAACTGGGGCTTCGCGCCGCAGCATACGATGTCGTTTACGCACATGGCCACGCAATCGATGCCCACGGTATCGTGCTTATCCATCAAAAAGGCCAGCTTGAGCTTGGTGCCCACGCCGTCGGTGCCGCTTACCAGCACGGGGCGCTGAATGCCGGTCATATCCAGCTCAAACAGGCCGCCGAAGCCGCCGATTCCGTCCAGCACGCCGGGAATCATGGTGCGGGCCACATGCTGCTTCATCAGCTCCACGGCGCGGTAGCCCGCGGTAATATCCACGCCCGCGGCCTTGTAGCTTGCGCTTTCGCTTTTCATTGCGCTTGTTCCTCCGTTTGCTTGTTCGTCTTTTCGGATAGGCGGCGCTCAAACTTGAGCTTGGCGGTGTCGCTGGGCGGCTCCACGGGATACCTGCCCGTGAAGCAGCCGTCGCAGAAGCCGCAGCGGGCGTTATCCGCCAGCAGGGGCAGATAATCCACATTCAGGAAGCCCAGGCTGTCCGCGCCGATGATTTTGCAAATTTCCTCCACGCTGTGGTGCGCGGCAATCAGGTTATCGATAGAATCGATATCTGTGCCGAAATAGCAAGGATGGCGGAACGGCGGCGAGGACAGGCGCATATGCACCTCTTTGGCCCCGGCCTCCCGCAAAAGGCTTACGATGCGCGCCGACGTGGTTCCGCGCACGATGGAGTCGTCAATCAGCACAACGCGCTTGCCCTCCACGGTGGCGCGCACGGCGTTGAGCTTGATGCGCACGCTGTTGGCGCGCTGCTTTTGCGAGGGCTGAATGAAGGTGCGGCCTATATACTTGTTTTTGATAAAGCCAATGCCGTAGGGAATGCCGCTTTGCCGGGCAAAGCCGATGGCCGCGTCGATGCCGCTGTCGGGCACGCCGATTACCACATCCGCCTGCACGGGATGCTCCAGCGCCAGGAAGGAGCCCGCGCGCATGCGCGCCACATGTACGGAGCTTCCCTCAATCACGCTGTCCGGGCGGGCAAAATAGATGAATTCAAACACGCAAAACGCGCTCTTGCACCTTTGCGGGGTATGCAGGCTTTTTACGCCCTCGCCTGAAACCACAACCACCTCGCCCGGCTCGATATCCCGCACGAAGGAGGCCCCAATGGCGTCCAGAGCGCAGCTTTCGCTGGCAAACACGGTATCCCCGTCCAATTCGCCCATGCACAGCGGCCTGAAGCCGTTGGGGTCGCGCGCGGCGATCAGCTTCTGCGGGCTCATGATGACCAGCGAATACGCGCCCCTGATGCGCCCCATGGCGTTCACCACAGCCTGCTCGATGCTACCGGTTTTGAGCCGTTCCTGGGTGATGATATAGGCTATAACCTCGGTATCGCTTGTGGTATGGAAGATGGCCCCGCCCAGCTCAAGCTCCTCGCGCAGCTCGCGCGCGTTTACAAGGTTGCCGTTGTGGCACAGCGCCATTGCGCCCTTCTGGTGGTTCACCAGCATGGGCTGGGCGTTTCCGCGGTTTTGCGTGCCGGTGGTGGCGTAACGGCAGTGGCCCACAGCCATGCCGCCCTCGGGCAGCTTTTGCAGCACCTCGCGGGTAAAAACCTCGTTGACCAGGCCCACGTCCTTGTAGCATTCAATCACGCCGTCATTGTTTACGGCAATGCCGCAGCTTTCCTGGCCGCGATGCTGCAAGGCGTAAAGCGCATGGTACGCCGCGGGCACAACGCCGGTTTTCCCGTCCCGCAGGTAGATGCCGAACACGCCGCATTCCTCATGCAGCTTGTCAAAAACGTCCATGCTCATTCTCCCATCAGGCGCTTCATAATCTCGTGATACGCGTCCTCCACGCCGCCCAGGTCGCGGCGGAAACGGTCCTTATCCAGCTTCTCGTGGGTCTGGCTGTCCCAGAAGCGGCAGGTATCGGGGCTGATTTCATCCGCCAGCACAAGGGTGCCGTCGCCGGTCTTGCCAAACTCCAGCTTAAAGTCGATCAGCTCAATGTTCAAATCCTTGAGATAGGCGGTGAGCACCTCATTCACCTTCAGGCTGTAGCGGCAGATGAGCTCCATCTCCTCGTCGGTCGCCCAGCCCATGGCGGCGATATGATAACGGTTCACCATGGGGTCACCCAGCTCGTCATCCTTATAGCAGAATTCCAGTACGGTCTTGCCCAGCTTGGTGCCCTCGGGCAGGCCCAGGCGCTTGGAGAGGCTTCCGGCGGCGATGTTGCGCACAATCACCTCCAGCGGTACGATCTTTACGCGCTTTACCAGCGTTTCGCGGTCGCTGAGCTCCTCCACAAAGTGCGTGGGCACGCCTTCCTTTTCCAAAAGCTTCATCAGGTGATTGGTCACGCGGTTGTTGATAACGCCCTTGCCCTGAATGGTTCCCTTCTTCAGGCCGTTAAAGGCGGTGGCGTCGTCCTTATAATCCACAAGCACCAGTTCGGGATCGTCGGTCGCAAATACCTTCTTGGCCTTGCCTTCATACATCTGCTCGAGCTTTTTCACGGTTTCTTCCTCCTGCCTGTTCAAAATAGTTCGAAAGGTAAAATTCATCGGGCGCTCACACGTTGAGGGCCGCATCCTTGGCCAGAACCTGATCGCGCATCTCGACGCGCATGTCCGTCAGCCTTTGGGAAAGCGCCCCGTCGCTGAGGGCCAAAATCTGCGCGGCCAGAAGCGCGGCGTTTTCCGAGCCGTTTATGGCCACCGTGGCCACGGGAATGCCGCCCGGCATCTGCACGGTGGACAAAAGCGCGTCCAGCCCGTCCAGAGCGCTGGCCTTTACGGGAATGCCGATCACCGGCAGCACGCTTTGCGCCGCCAGCGCGCCCGCCAGGTGGGCCGCCTTGCCCGCCGCGGCGATGATCACGCCAAATCCGTTAGCCTGGGCGCCGCGCGCAAAGGCTGCCGCCTCCGCCGGAGTACGGTGAGCGGAATAGACATGCGCCTCATATGGAATGTTCAGGTTTTTGAGCGTTTTGAAGCAACCCTCCAGCACGGGCAGGTCGCTGTCCGAGCCCATAATCACCGCTACCTTCTTCAACACTGCGTTCCTCCCTAAACCGTTTCATCCGGCATCAAAAGATGCAGCCACATTTCCCAGCTTTGCCGCATGGCTGCATCTTTTAATGCCGGATGGTAGTTTCCGAAAAGGTGTGAGTGCCCGTTTCGCGCTTTGCTTCGAAACCCAACACGTGCTTTCCGCACATGGCCGGCGCGCCCCCTTTCCGTAAAGACACGGATATTTTAGCGAACATCATCCGTATTGTCAATCATTTTTCCGAACATTTATCTTTATTGCAATCAAAACGTTAGAATTTTTCAAATTGTATCCGACAGCGGAAGGGGCTGGGCGAAAAGCGGGTTCTATGGTATAATCCGTTTGCACGCCGTTTGCAAAAGGGCCGGGCAGCCAATTCACTCGCCCGGCATGCTCTCTAAACGGAAGCAAAAATTCATGATGAAGGGGAAGCCCAATGCGCGCCTTGTCCAATCCGGAACGGCAGGGACACCTGCTCGCTCTCTTTACGATTTTTGTTTGGGGAACCACATTTCTGTCCACCTCCGTGCTTCTGAGGGACTTTTCGCCCGTGGAGATTCTGGCCGCGCGCCTGCTCCTGGCGATTGCCGCGCTCACGCTGGCGCAGCCCAGGCGGCTTCGCCTGAAAAGCCGATCCCATGAATGGCTGTTCGCGGGGGCGGGCTTTTTTGGCGTAACCCTGTATTTCCTTTTGGAGAACGTTGCGCTCACCTACACCTATTCCGCAAATTGCAGCGTCATCATCTCCACCGCTCCCTTCTTTGTGGCCATGGCAATGCGCCTGTTCTGCGGCGAGGAGGCGATGGGGCGAAGCTTCTATATAGGCTTTGCGGTCGCCATCGCGGGCATTGCTCTGGTAAGCTTCAGCGGGCAGCAGCTCAGCCTCAATCCTCTGGGCGATCTGCTGTGCGTTCTGGCGGCCGTAAGCTGGGCCGGTTATAACGTGTTTCTCAAAAAGATTGAGCGCTGCGGGTATCACAATACGCTGCTGATTACCCGGCGGCTGTTCCTCTACGGCCTTGCGTTTCTCCTGCCGTTCCTTTTCCTACTGCCGCATCACGCGCAGGCGGCAAGCTTCCTAAAGCCCCTAAACCTGCTAAACCTCCTCTATCTTGGCCTTTGCGCCAGCGCGCTTTGCTTTGTCACCTGGGGCATGGCGCTGGAAAAAATCGGCGCGGTGCACACAAGCGTGTATATCTATCTTTCCCCCGCGGTTACGATTCTGTTTGCATGGCTGCTTCTCCATGACCCCATCCATCCCATGGCGCTCGCGGGCGCGGCCCTCACGCTGGCCGGGCTGCTGCTTTCGCAACGCAAGGAGGGCTCCCTGTGAAAAAGGATTGGCTGACGCCGCTTATCTTCTGGCTTTTCTTTGAAATAGTGGCCGTTACCCTGTGGCTTTCCCTTGACAACCTGTTCTACCTGTTCAATTTTAGCTATATCGGCACCTGTTTGGCAGTAGGCATCTACCTGTATTCGCGCAAATGGAAATATGCCCGCAACGCCGTGCAATGGGCTGTGGGCCTGTATATGCTCGTTTATCTGGGCCTGATCGACGGCGAAAACATGCAGATCGAGGGCTTTTGGTACTATCTGTTTTTAGGCGTGTTTGAGGCGGCAACCATCCACTATTTTGTCGCCAAAATTGCCGGGCCCCTGTTCTTTGGGCGCGGCTGGTGCGGCTTCGCCTGCTGGACGGCCATGGTGCTGGACTTGCTGCCCTTTCAAAGGCGTCAGGCTCCGCGCAAAAATTGGGAATGGATGCGCTACGCGGCGTTTGCCCTATCGCTTCTTTATGTGGCGGCGCTGTTCCTGCTTGGCATACAGGGGCTTGAGCGCGTCATGCTGATAAGCTTTATCGCGGGCAACGCGCTGTACTATGCATTGGGCGTTATCCTGGCCTTTGCGCTCAAGGATAACCGCGCGTTTTGCAAATACCTGTGCCCCGTCGCCGTGTTTTTGAAGCCCGCCAGCTATTACGCCCGCCTGCGCGTAACCTGCGATACGCAGCTTTGCGTGTCATGCGGAAAATGCAGGCGCGTATGCCCCATGGATGTAGACATGACGGACAACGCCCGCTCCCGCGAGCGCGGCACGGAATGCATCCTGTGCATGCGCTGCGTGGATGAATGCCCCAAGCAAGCGCTCAAGCTTTAAGGCTTCTCAAGCAGCTCTATCTTCAGCGGCTGCCCCAAAAACGCCACTGCGCGCCTGACCTCCTGCGGGGTTGGGCGCGTTCCCTTTGGCGCGACGGCCCATAGCGTCCCCTCCGGCATGCGCAGGCAGGCGACAACCTCGCCCTCAAACCATTCCACGGGACGGTTTACGCCATATACGCATGCGTCCTGCCATTCGTTTTGCTCCAGAAGCGCCTCCTGTACATGGCCGTAGTTGAGGGCATAAACGCGCCCGCTCTCATCGCGCGTGCCCAGCTTGCATTCCACCGTTACCGTGACCCTTCGGCCTAACGGCGCGAACTGCTTTCGGGGCTGTTCTTCCGGTGGAACGGCGGCTTCCCCTTCCAAATCGCGTCCGCTTTCCGCCGCAAGGCCCAGAAACGCGCACAGATCAGTTGCCAGCACGCCGCGCTCGCCAAACTGCCGTTCCGCGCGCTCTCCCGCCAGCCCGTGCAGGGCGCATGCGGCCTGCAACAGCGTAAGGTCGTCCATGCGATAGGCGCCGGCGGCTCTCCCCGCCAGCAGCGCCGCCGTTACGCCCGTGAGCGCGTCGCCGCTGCCGCCCTTGGCCATCGCGGGGGTGCCAAAGGGGTTGAGGGCCAGGCCCTGCGCGCCGCACAGCACGCTTACCGCGCCCTTGAGCGCCACAGCCGCGCCATAGCGCCTCCAAAGCTGGCTCGCCGCGTGCGGCGCGTCCGCCAATACCTCCTGCACCGTCGTGCCCAGCAGCCGCGCCGCCTCAGCCGGGTGCGGCGTGAGCACGCGCGTTCCGCCGTTCAGGCGCGCCGGACGGCGCGCAAGCAGGTTCAGCGCGTCCGCATCCAGCACAACGGGCAGCTCATGCGCCCCCATCCAGCCCAGCAGCCGCTCAAACAGCTCCGCCGCCGCTTCCCCCTGGCCCAGGCCGCAGCCCACGCCCAAAGCGTCCGCGCGCTCCAGCGCGCCTTTCAGCAGCGTCCAGGCCCCATCCGTATCCGTCATGGGCAGCGGCAGGCAGGTGGCGCATGGGCATAGCATCTGCACCACCGGCATCACGGCCTCCGGGCAGGCCACCGTAACCAGCCCCGCGCCCGTGCGAAGCGCCGCCGTAGCGCAGATGGCCGCCGCCCCCGCCATACCGGGGCTGCCCGCCCACAGAAGCACGCGGCCATAGCTGCCCTTATGGCTCACACGCCTGCGCGCGGGCAGCAGCCCGGCCAAATCTCTTTCCTCCAGCAGGCGCAAGCCCTGGGCGTCGTCCAGTGCGGAAGGGATGCCGATATCCGCCACGGTGATTCTGCCCGCGTAATCCGGCCCCTCGCGCAGGTACAGCCCCGGCTTGAGCCTGTGAAAGGTGACGGTTTCATCCGCACGAACGGCCTCGCCCATCACCTCGCCCGTATCGCCGTTCAGCCCCGAGGGGATATCCACGGCCACCACCGGCACGCCTTCCGCCGCGTTCACCAGCCTGCACAGGGCCAGCGGCACTCCCGCAAGCGGCCTGGAAAGCCCCGTGCCAAACAGCGCGTCGATGATACAGCCCACGTTTTTGGGCGGCAGAGGCAGAACGCCGCCCTCAAGCCTGCGTATTCTTACGCGCGCGGCGCCCGAGCATGCCTCCAGGCGTTCCAGCTCGCGCCGCGCGTCCGGGCTGAGCGCGCCTTCCATGAGCCATACCTCGCCCGCAAAGGCGTCATCCGCAACGGCCAGCATGCGCATCGCCGCCAACCCGTCGCCCGCGTTGTTGCCCGTGGCGCACACGCACCATACCAGGCCCGCCTTGGCGCGCCTGCGCACGGCGGCGGCCACATGCGCGGCCGCTCGCTGCATAAGCATCTCCCCCGTAACGGCGGTTTCGTTCATTACGCGCGTTTCCACGCGCTTCATCTCGGCAGGCGTGACCGTCAGGCGCATACCCGCTCCTCCTTTGCATGTTAAGTCTTATTCAATTACGCATACCGCGGCGGCTATGCCGGCCTCATGCGTCAGGCTCAAAAAAGCATGCCGCGCGCCAAGCGCCTCCAATCTTTGTGCGGCGGGCTCCCCCAGCGCGTATTCGGGCGCGCCGCCCGGCGCGTGCGTCACGCCCACGTCGCTAAGCGCGATACCGCCGCCCACGCCCGTGTCCACAGCCTTCAAAAACGCTTCCTTGGCGGCAAACATCGCCGCCGCGCTCTGCGCGCCCATCGCGCCCCTTTGCGCAATATAAGCGCGCTCCTCCGCTGTAAAAAAGCGCTGCAAAAAGGCCCCGCCCTTTTGCAGCGCGCGTTCTATACGGCTTACTTCGCACAGGTCTATGCCCAAGCCCCTCATGCGTCGCGCCCCGTGAGCACCGCGTTTACCACAGCGCGGGCCATAGCCTCCGCCGCGGCGGCGCACAGTTGAATCTGGTTCACGTCCGCATCCACGCGGCCGGTTCCCAAGGCAAAAATGGTATCGCCGTCCATCTGCGTATGCACGGGGCGGATGGCGCGGGCCAGCCCGTCATGCGCGCAGGTGGCCAGCCGCTTGGCCTGCGCTTTGGTGAGCACTGCGTCCGTCGCCACAACGGCGATGGTGGTGTTCTGGCCCGTGGTATGAGGGATGCGCGGCATACCCGGCGCGGGGGCCGCGCCATAGAGCAGGCTTTCGCACAGAACGGGCGTTCCGTCCGGCAGGCGGCCAAAGCCAATGGGCTTTCCGCTTCGCACGTCATATACGTCGCCGCAGGCGTTTACCACGGCGATTGCACCCACCGTAACCCCGCATGCCAGGCGAATGCTGGCCGTGCCCACGCCGCTTTGCATGGACGTTGCGCCGGGCACCAGCTTGCCTACCGTCGCGCCCGCTCCGGCGCCCCGGGCTCCCTGCTCCACGCTTTTTGCGGCTGCCCTGCACGCGGCCTCGCCCATCTGCGCGTCGGGCCGCACATGCGCATCACCCACGCCCAAGTCAAAAATAACCGCGCCCGGCACAATCGGCACATGGCACACGCCCATATCCACGCCCACGTCGCGCTTTTCCAGAAAGCGCATCACGCCGCAGGCCGCTTCCAGGCCAAAGGCGCTGCCGCCTGCCAGCACCACGGCATTGGCCTTTTCCACCGTGTTTTCCGGCGCGCACAAATCCGTTTCGCGCGTGCCGGGGGCCGCCCCGCGCACATCCGCGCCGATAACCGCGCCGTCATGGCTTGCCAGCACAACCGTTACGCCCGTCTTAGCCGCCGCGTTATGCGCCTGGCCCACGCGGATACCATGCACATCGGTAATGCTGCCTTCAAAAATCATCTGTTCCATTGCAAAGCCTCCTTATGAGCAATATCCCATCAGCCCGCGCACCGATACGTCCCCGCTCAGCACGCGGCGTTCCACGCCCGCATCGTCCTTCACAATCAGCGCGCCCGTTTCATCCAGGCGTTGGGCCACGCCCACAAAATCCACATTCATGCCAATCACACGCACCTGCTCTCCCAGTGTTACCGAACGGCGCAGGTATTCGGGCAAAATGCCGTTCAAGCCCTCGCGTTCCAGCGCGTCAATGGCGTTTTCCATATGCTTGAGGTAGGCGCACAGCACCCTGCGGCGGCAAATGGGAGCGGCGTTGGGATCCTCCCTGCGCAATTCTATCAGCATGGAGGTAGCTTTGTCCCTCAGCTCACCGGAAAAAGCCGTCTGGTTTACATTGATGCCCACGCCCGGCACGATGAATTGCAGCCCGTCCAAATCCGCCGATAGCTCGCTCAAAATGCCCACGCACTTTTTCCCGTTCAAGATCACGTCGTTGGGCCATTTGATGCCGGGCTTCAGCCGCGGGCACACCTCCTGAATGGCCTGCGCCGAGGCGACGGCGGCCGCCAGGGTACACAGCTGCGCCCGCTCCGTGGGCAGGGAGGGCCTAAGCACCAGGGACTGCATCAGCGCTTCGCCCGCGGGCGTTTCCCAGCCGCGCTTGAGCCGCCCGCGCCCGGCGGTTTGCAATTCGCACACGGCCAAGCTGCCGTGAGGCGCGCCGTTGTACGCCATCTGCTTGGCGCGTATATTGGTGGAGTCCATCTCCTGCGCGTAGCAAATTTCGCCCCGTCCCGCCCATTGCGTTTGCAAATCCTGATAGATATAACCCGGCAGCAGGCTGTTTTCAACCGGCTCCAGGCGGTAGCCCAGCTTGCCCGCCGATAGGATGCTGTACCCCTCCC
>JALEIQ010000101.1 GCA_022769795.1 Clostridiales bacterium | reverse complement strand
AAGAAAAGACCGCCGCTTAAGCGGCAGTCCGTGAAAGATAAGCGGTTGGCAAACCTTTCGATGCGTCTTGAGACGCTTCGCTAGTACTATGCCCTTCTAGGGCTTAATCAAGCCACCGGCTTAGCCGGTGGTCATGACTGTGATGCAGCGATGCGTTCTCAGCACCCGCTGATGGAAAGCTCCCCTACGTCCACGCTCGGGCTGCCGATGCCGCCGCGCGGAAACGCCAGATCGTTCGCCAGCTCTTGAACGCTCTTGAGCAGCTCGTAAAAATTGCCCGCAATCGTAATCTGCTCCACGGCCTTATCGCGTTTGCCATTGCGGAAGATATAGCCCTTGGAAAGCAGCGAGAAATCGCCGCTAACCGGGTTTGCGCCCGCGTGCAGGCCGCTCACCTCCGTAATAACGATTCCTTCCCCCATGCCTTCAAGCAAGGCGTCAAAGCTCTTGCCGCCGGGTTTCAAATAGAAGTTGCTGGGCGCCACATGCACGCTGGAGGCAGCGCTGGCACGGCTTGCGTTGCCCGTGGTGGCCACGCCGTCCTTATGCGCGGTTTTCAAATCATACAGGAAGGTTTGAAACACGCCGTTCTCCACGACGGTATGCGCGCTGGAGGGCACGCCCTCCGCATCGAAGGGACGGCTTGCCATCCCATCCGGCAGAAGGGGGTCGTCTATCAGGTTTATGCACGGCGCGGCAATCTGCTGACCGGCCTTGCCAGCCAGCAGCGAGAGGCCCTTTTGCGCCACCTCGGCGGAAAAAATGCCGCTGAACACGCCCAGAAGGCTGGTCATGGCTTCGTTGAACAGTACGACGCGGTATTTCCCGGAGGGCACCGGTTTGGCGTTGAGGCCCTCCACGGTACGTCGCACGGTTTCGGTGGCGATCTTTTCCGCATCAAGCTTATCAAAGCTGCGCGCATTCACCGCAAAGCCGCCGGTTGTAATGGAATCCCCCTCCTTGGCGGAAGCGTTGCCGCTCAGGCCGCAGGCGTCCTCCGTATAGCAGCGGTTCATTCCATGGGAATTGAGAATGCGCACCGTGCTGTGCACGTTGTAAATGCCGTTATAGGCCGTTTTATCGATTCTGGGATCAGCTGTCTTTATCAGCTTCTCCATTGTAAGCAAGCGGTTAATCTTTTCCTGGGGAGAAATTTGCGCCAGCTCGGGGTTTTGCAGATTTATCTCCGGCGCTTCCCCCGCGCCGTCATACAGGAAAACCTCGTCCGGATCTTCATTAAGCTCCGCGCTTTCCAAAACGCCCTTTACCAACTGGTCAACCGCCTCGCCGTCAAATGCCTCGGTGCTGGCATAGCCCATGCGGCCTTTATAAATTCCGCGGAAGCCCAACGCACGTGTCGTGTTGCTGTTATATTCGATAATTTCGCCCTCGGTGCTGCCCGCCTCAAAGCTGTCGCTTTCAACAACATAGGCCTCGCAGGCCGTAAGCCCGGCCTTGCCGGCAGCGTCCATCAAACGGTTCAAAAATGCTTGCATGCTTCTCCCTCCTTATGCGCGTCCGCCCACGGTGATGGAGGAAACGCGAATCATAGGCTCGCCCACGTTGGTGGGCACGCTACCGCTCAGGCTGCCGCACATGCCCTGCGCCATCGTCATATCGCGGCCCACGCGGTCGATCTTCGTCAAAATCTCGGAGCCGCGCCCAATCAGGCTGGCGCCGCGTACCGGGGAAACAATCTTGCCGCCGCGCACCAAATAGCCCTCGTTGACGGCAAAGTTGAACTCGCCCGTTTCAGGATTGACGGAACCGCCGCCCATCTTTGCGGCATACAGCCCGTCGCCCATGGAAGAAATGATCTCCTCGTTATTATCGTTGCCAGGAGCGATGTACGTGTTGCGCATGCGGGAGGTGGGTGCGAAGGCATAGCTTTCGCGGCGCGCGCTGCCCGTGGGGGCCATACCCATGCGCTTGCCGTTCAGCCGGTCGATCATATAGTTCTTCAATATGCCGTTTTCAATCAATACAAGCTTCGTGGTGGGCGTGCCCTCGTCGTCCACATTCTCACTGCCCCATTCGTTGGGCAGGGTACCGTCGTCGACGGCGGTTACGCAGGGCGCGGCAATCTGCTGCCCAAGCTTTCCGCTGAACTCGCTCAGGCCAAAGGCCACGCTGGTAGCCTCCAGGCTGTGGCCGCACGCCTCGTGGAAAATAACGCCGCCAAAGCCGTTGTCAATCACAACGGGCATCACGCCGCCCGGGCATTGCGGCGCGTTGAGCATGGTAATGGCGGTTTTTGCCGCCTTGCGGCCATAGGCCTCTGGATCGATGCGGGTTTCAAACAGCTCGAAGCCGACCATGCCGCCAGGGCCCTCGTAGGCGGATTGGTTCTCGCTTCCGTTGCTGGCGACCACCTGACACCCAAACCGCGTATAGGTACGGCGGTCTGTTACAAACAGCCCGTCGCTGTTGCAGATAAGCACATCCTGCTCGCTGTCCTTATAGTTGCATACCACCTGGGCAATTTCGCCGCCCGCTTCGCGCGCGGCTGCATTGGCGGCGCGCAGGATATCCGCCTTCTTTCTGGCGGCGGTCTGCGAGGGGGCTTGCTGAATCACGTGCACGTTTGGATGATTCGCCAGCACGAACGGCGCGGCCTGAACAGGGCTCCTGCGCTGCTGCTTCACAGCGGAAGCCGCCTGCCCCGCGCAGCGCAACAGGCCCTCGCGGCTTGTATCGTTGGTATATGCATACACCGCATTGAGCCCGGTATAAACACGTATGCCCGCGCCGTGAATGCGTCCGGAGTTGACCATTTCCAAACGGTTATCCTGCAAAATAAGGGTGTTGTTGCGGCGATCCTCCAAAAAGATTTCTGCAAAATCGCCGCCCGTTGCCAGCGCTGCGTCCAGCACATCGCGGGCGATGGATTGTTCCAGCATTCCAAAACCTCCTCTTAGCTATGTCAATCGGCAAGTATGGTTTCAAATCCTGCCTTTGCCAGGTTCTCAGCCGAATAGGTGGCATTGGGATTTCCCGCCGCCGAGCCTACGCCTAGGGCGCGCATACCGCCCGCAACCGCCGCCTCGATACCGGCGTCGGCGTCCTCTACCACCAGGCAGTTTTCAGGCGGCAGTCCCAGCAGCTTCGCGCCCAGCAAAAACACCTCGGGATCCGGCTTGCTGTGCGTAATGGCGTTGCCATCCGCAACAGCGTCAAACGCATTTTCCAGTCCGATCTGCTTTAAAATTAGCGGCGTGTTTTTACTGGACGAACCAATGGCGATTTTTATACCCCGCCGTCTGAGCAGCTCAAACGTATCAAGCGCGCCGGACAGAATATCGGCCTTGCTTAGGCTTTTAATCAGCTCCACATAATAATCGTTTTTACGCTGGGCAAGAGCCTGCTTTTGCTCGGCGGTGTAGCTCTTTTGTGCTCGTTCCAGCACAATCTCCAGGCTCTCCATCCTGCTTACGCCGCGAAGGCGCTCGTTGATTTTACGGTCAAAATAGATGCCTTCTTCATCAGCCATACGCTTCCAAGCCAGATAATGGCAGTTATCCGTAGAAACGATCACGCCGTCCAAATCAAAAATTACACCTAGAATTTTCAACCTGCACCCATTCCTTTCCCCGCCTATAAACGGTTTTCACTGGGGAATTATACCACGAATCCGCCTCTGCGTACAGCGAAATATATCGCCCGGCATGCTGCTTTCATCCGCATGAATGTATATTTTGAACATTTTTCTGAGGTTTTATCCGCGGCTTATGGTATGCTATGTATGCAAAAACAGGCTTTGTGAAAGGAGCATTCCCTAAATGAAAGGCAAAAGGAAAACCGGCCTCATCATAGCCGCCTGCGTGGTCGTGGCCGCAGCCGCTTTGGGTTTCAACAGCTTCTATCGCGTGGGCCAGGGCGAGGAGGCCCTCGTTTTGACCTTTGGGCGCGTTACGGACAAAAAAGGCCCCGGTCTTTATTGGAAGATTCCATTGGTGCAAAGCGTGGTCAGCGAGAGCGTTACCACCATTCACACCAAAGAGTACGGCTTCCGCACCACAAAGACCGGCACGGCTGGCACCGCCGCCAAGTATGCCGACGATACCGATGAAAGCGTAATGCTTACCAACGACAACAGCATTGTGTCCATCGAGGCCATTTACCAGTACACCATACGCGATGTAAAGCAGTATCGCTTTGATATCGATGATCCGGAGGGTACCCTGCAACTGGCTTTTGAGGCGATTATCCGCAGGAACATTCAAAACCGCCCTCTCGATGACGCGCTGCTTAACAAGGAGGAAATCGAACAGCAGGTGCTGCCGGATTTTCAGGCGCTGATCGACACTTACGAAATGGGTGTCAAAATTAACGATGTCCGCATCCAGAATATCACTGTGCCCGCGGACGTATCGGCCGCCTATGAGGACGTAAACAACGCTAAGAACGAAAAGACCAAGCGTCTGGACGAGGCCGAAAAGTACGCCAACGAGGTGCTGCCCACTGCGCGTTCCAACGCCTATGAAACCGTGCAGGAAGCAGAGGCCTACAAGGCTGAAACCATCGCATCCGCTGAAAGCGAGGTCGCCGTATTTCAGGCCGTATACGAAAAGTACCAAGCCGCCCCCGAGATTACCCGAACGCGCCTGCTCATTGAAACCCTGGAGCGCGTGCTTCAAAACAGCGATAAAATCATCGTGGCTGAGCCGGATAACAGCGTAGTCAAAATTTTGGATTTGAATCAGGGCAGCGTTGACGGGAACGCCGTCGTCGCGGCGGAAGGGAGTGTGTGAGCATGGATAACCAGGCCTATGATTTTGAAAAAAACGCGCGCACCCGCAGGCTTCGCAGCGTTGCCGGCAAATGGATTGCAGTGGGCGTTATAGCGCTCGTGCTGATCGCTTTCCTCAGTCAGTCGCTTTTTGTGGTTGGCGAGGCGGAGCAGTGCGTAGTAAGCCGCTTCGGCGTGATTAAGCGCATCATCATCAACGAGCATAATACCTTCCACACCGACTATGCGCAGCAGCTCAAGGATGAAATCACCCTGAACGGGAATGTAAAAATCCTTACCGGCAGCGGCCTTCACTTTAAGCTGCCCTTTGTGGATACGGTGCAAAAGTATTCCTCCCGCCTTTATACCTACGTAAGCGACAGCGAGGTAGTCAACACCGCGGAAAAGAAACAGTACTATATAAAGACCTATGCGCAGTGGAGCATCGCCGATCCCGCTTTGTTTTCACTGAAGCTGGGCACCATGGCAAGCGCGGAAAACCAGCTGGATAACCTAATCCATCCCGTGATCGTTCAGGCAATCAACCGCCTGACCGGAGATGATTTTGTAAGCAACAAGGAGGCCCTTAACGCCGCGCTGGCCCAGGGGCTGAAAACCATTAACGACGATATGGCTCCACGAGGTATTGAAGTGAAGGATATTCAGGTACACCGCACCATTTTGCCCGCTGCGAATATTGAAAGCACCTATGCCCGCATGCAGGCCGACCGTGCCAAGGTGGCTCAGCAGCTGCGCAGCGAAGGCCAGGAATCCTACCGCAAGGCGGTTGCCAGCACCGATCTTGAAGCGCGCAAAATTCAGGCCGACGCCGTAAGCCAGGCCGGCACCATTCGAGGCGAAGGCGACGCGGAAGCGCTAGAAATCTATGCGCAGGCCTACAGCGTGGATAAGGAGTTTTATGCATATTGGCGCTCGCTGAAAGCGCTTGAAACCGCCATTAATGAGAATAGCACCCTCGTTTTGGACAAGGAGCATCCCTTATGGAAAGAGCTGCTCCAGTATGTTGCGTCCTATTCCCAGCCCTAAAGGGGGGATGCGTTCCGTTTTCTTAGGCAGGCCAGCAGCGCGCTGGCTCGCCTTAACAAGCCAATCGCCAGCAAACAAGGAGGCAGATGAATGCGCAAACCTACCGGCAAGCGTAAAACCAGCGATATCATTGGAACCATACTGTTTATTACCCTCGTGCTCTCCGCTATTTACTCTCTCGTCCGCGTGATCGTCTTTCCCCAGGAGCCTTCCGCCGGGCAAGCCTACACGCACAATCGCAGTGATTATGTGCTCATGTTTGTGCAATGCCTGTTGGGTCTTGTGGTTTTCTCTCTGCCTTCTATTGCGAGCCATAAATGGAAGCTAGGTATTCCCAATTTTATCTATGTGATGTATTACATCTTCCTGTATTGCGCGATTTTCTTGGGTGAAGTGCTCGATTTTTATTATCTGATTCCCTTCTGGGATGTGATTCTGCATTTCTTCTCCGGCGCAATGCTGGGTACGCTCGGCTTTATCCTGGTGAGCTGGCTTAACGACAGCGACCGGATTCACGTTTCCCTCTCCCCTGCTTTCGTGGCGCTTTTTGCCTTCTGCTTTGCCCTCAGTTGCGGCGCAATTTGGGAAATTTATGAATACACTTTTGATGGCCTCCTAGGCTTGAATATGCAAAAGTTTATCACCGCCTCGGGCGAAGCGCTGGTTGGGCATGCCGCCCTGCGAGATACGATGAAGGATATTATCGTGGACGCGGCAGCGGCTCTGCTGATGGCCGTGCTGGGCTACGGGCAGTTAAAACTCACGCATGGCGAGCGCAAAGACACAACGGACATACCGCGCTGAAGCATTTCTGCCAAAAAGCCTCGTATGCTTATTATACGGGGCTTTTTGAATATTTTGAAAAAACACAGGCATTGCCATTGCTTTTCATTCCGGCTCATGATACAATACTTTGGTCAAAGATGGTCAATTTTTCTTTGGCAAAGGAGGATACTATGCGGCTTAGCGATGCGATTGAGCAATTCATAAAAACCATGCTTGCTCAGGATGAGCATGAGGTGGAGTTGAAACGCAACGAGCTGGCGGAGTATTTTGGCTGCGCGCCGTCGCAAATCAACTATGTGCTGGCAACGCGCTTCACGCCAGACCATGGCTATATCATTGAAAGCCGACGAGGCGGCGGAGGGTATATCCGGATTTTCCGCATGGAACAGGATACAAGCGAGCAGCTTTTCTATATGCTTAATGAGCGCATCAGCGATTCCATTGACGCTCTGTCCGCTTCCCACCTCATCCAGCAGCTATGCGAGCGTGAGCTGATTACGCCGAGCGAGGCCGCTCTGATGAACGCTGCTGTTTCGCCGCAGGCATTAAGCTTGCCCGTTTCCGCCGAAATGAAGGACGCCCTTCGCGCCAAAATTTTTAAGACCATGCTGATGGAAGTAGCCCGCAAGGAGAAATAGAAAAAGGAGGAGCTGTATGCTCTGTGAGGAATGTGGAAAGAACCAGGCTACGGTATCAATCACAGTTACCGCAGGCGGCGAAATGCGCACACGTCGCCTTTGCCCTGAGTGCATGAAAAAAATGGAATCCAGCCTGGCCAACGGCGATATTCAAAGCTTCTTGACCTCTGTGCTGTCGGTGCTCAGCAGTGCCAAAAAACCCCGGGAGGAAAGTCTTTGCTGCAGCAATTGCGGCCTACCCTACGCGGAATTTGAACGCACGGGCCGTGTGGGCTGCGCGCAATGCTACCGGGATTTTTCCGAGCAGCTAAAGCCGCTTTTGCAGCGTATTCACGGCAGAACACAGCATGCTGGTCGTCATCCATCCACCTTTGTGCCCGATCCCAAGGACAGCCTGGCGCTTAAAATCAGCGAGCTGCGCCAGAAAATGGATGAGGCTGTGGCAACTGAAAACTTCGAAGATGCGGCAAAATACCGTGACGAGCTTCGCATGCTCACCGATGGAAAGGAGGCCGCCAAGGAATGAGCGATTCCGCAGTGGTGGTTTCAGGACGCGTGCGGCTGGCGCGCAATTATTACGACCTGCCCTTTTCCACACTGGATAAGTCGGAAAACGCCCACCTTTGCATTTCCCGTGCCCAAGAGGGCGTATGCGGCGACGCGGACGGCTACAGCCTGTATTTGATGGCCGACCTGCCTTATGTAGAAAGGCAAAAGCTGGTTGAGCGGCATTTGGTAAGCCGCGATCTCCTCAAGCGCGGCAAGGAGGGCGCGGCGCTCATCCGCAATGATAAGCGGATAAGCATCATGGTTAACGAGGAAGATCATCTGCGCATCCAGGCCATCGTATCCGGCTTTGACCTCTCCTGCGCCGCGCAAGAGGCTTTCCGCGCGGAAGAAATGCTGGAAGCCGTGTGCACCTTCAGCTTTGATCCGCAGCTTGGCTATTTGACTTCCTGCCCCACCAATACGGGCACGGGCATGCGCGCCTCGCTCATGCTGCACCTGCCGATGCTAACGCGGTATAAGCAAATGGGAAATGTAAACCAGAGCGTAGCCAAGCTGGGCCTGACCACTCGGGGCATTTATGGCGAGGGCAGCGAAGCGTTGGGCGATTTGTATCAGGTAAGCAACCAGGTTACGCTGGGGCGCACCGAGGATGAGATCATTGAGGCAGTAACGGCTGTGGGCAGGCAGTTGATTGACATGGAGCTCTCCCTGCGCGCGCGCTGCCTAAAGGAGCAGCCCGTCGAGCTAAAGGACGCTCTTTTCAGAAGCTACGGCCTTTTGCGCTATGCC
>JALEIQ010000100.1 GCA_022769795.1 Clostridiales bacterium | reverse complement strand
AAGAAAAGACCGCCGCTTAAGCGGCAGTCCGTGAAAGATAAGCGGTTGGCAAACCTTTCGATGCGTCTTGAGACGCTTCGCTAGTACTATGCCCTTCTAGGGCTTAATCAAGCCACCGGCTTAGCCGGTGGTCATGACTGTTATACCGGAAGGAAAAACCGCCTCCCAAAGGATCGCAGAAAGAGGCACGTCAGCGCAAATTGCTGGCGTGCCTCTCCCCTGATAACGCTGCTGCGTAAGGACTTCGGGCCAAGCCCTCAACCCTGATAGGGATATGATGCCCTTGCACTCGCGTTTTTAGCATTCCGGTATCTTTATTACTTTTTCTCTCCCATAGGCGGCTTTTTGGGCGTAAAGGTTACAAAGCCATCATGATAATGCAGTGTGCCCGTTGACCCACGCAAATCGCCATTTTCAGCCTGCATGAGCGCTTTTACCAACGCATCCGTCAGCTTGGGCCCGCCTACGCGGCTAACCGCGTCCTTCCACAAGGTAAAGCGGCAGCCCTCACGCCAGCGCGAGCAGCCAAAGGCCTTCTCGTTTTCCACAATCTCGCCTTTGCCACAAAGAGGACAAACAATTTTTAGCGTTTTAGGCCGCCTTTTTGCCTTGCCCCTGCGCTCCTCTGGGTCAAACGCCACATGGGGCGCGTCCTGCGAGGCGTATTTGGTTAAAAAAGCCGCCAGACGGCGGATACCCTCCATAAAGCGCACGCTGTCGCCCTCGCCCTGTGCAATCCGTTCCAAGGCCTGCTCCCACTTGCCAGTGGTTTCAGGCGAGGCAATTTCGGGCGGCACTGCCTCAATCAGTTTAACGCCCTTTTCCGTAGCTATGATCTGCCTGCCCTTCCTGCGGGCGTAGCCGACGGAGATTAGCCGCTCGATAATCGCCGCGCGCGTTGCGGGCGTGCCGAGGGAGCAGCCCTTCATCAGCTCACGCAGCGCTTCATCCTCAATGCGGCGGCCTGCATGCTCCATTTCGGACAGCAGAGATGCGTCCGTGTGCTCTTTGGGAGGCTTGGTTTGATCGTTCTTCACTGTCGCGCGCTTTACGGTACGCATGTCGCCTTCGTGAAGTGGCGGAAGGGGCGTGTCGCCATCCTCCTCCTTTTTTCCGCGTTTGGCCTTAATGGCCTTATAGACCGCCTTAAAGCCCTCGTCAAGAACTGTTGTACCGGTGGAAACAAAGTGTTCATCTTCACATACGGTTGTAACGCGCAGAGCTTCGTATACGTATGCCGGATAAAAGGCCGCGATCAGCCGCCTGCAAATCAGATCAAACAGCTTGTTTTCGCTTTGCGGCAGAGCGTCCAGATTGGCCTTGCGGCCTGTGGGAATGATGGCATGGTGGTCGGTAAGCTTGGCGTCGTCAAAGATACGCCTGGGCTGTGGAATGGGCTTGGCAAGTATTGGAGCGGCCAAGGCCGCATACGAATTGTCAAGGGAGATAAGCGCCTTCTTGACGGATGGCCCCATATCGTGAGATAAATAGCGGCTGTCCGTACGGGGATAGGTGATGAGCTTATATTTTTCATACAGGCTTTGCGCCGTTTTGAGCGTTTGCTCCGCCGTCATGCCAAGCAGGCTGCTGGCTTCGCGCTGCAAGGTGGTCAGGTCATACAGTTGAGGCGCAAGCTCGCGCTTTTCCTCCCTGCGCACCTCCAGAACCCGGGCGGGCTTTCCTTTCACCTTTTCAGCAAGGGCCTTGGCACGCGCCTCCGTGGGAATGCGCTTTTCGTTTTCTTTTTCAGCGTCGGCCCATTGGCCTTGATAGTCACCAAAATCTGCCCGAACGGTAAAAAAAGGCTCGGGCTGAAACGTGTCTATTTCCTTGCGGCGCTTTACCAGCATTTGCAGGGTGGGCGTTTGCACACGGCCTATAGACAGCAGCGCGTTGTAGCGCAGCGTAAAGGCACGGCTGGCGTTCATGCCCACCAGCCAGTCCGCCTCGGAGCGGCAGCGCGCGCTTTCATAAAGCGCATCGTATTCGCTGCTGGGCTTTAAGCTCGCAAAGCCGTTGCGGATAGCCTCGTCTGTCATGGAAGAAATCCATAGCCGCTGGAACGGCTTTTTGCAGCCAGCCATTTCATAGATATAGCGAAAAATCAGCTCGCCTTCGCGACCGGAGTCCGTAGCGCAGATGATGGACTGCGTATCAGCGCTGTTCATGAG
>JALEIQ010000088.1 GCA_022769795.1 Clostridiales bacterium | reverse complement strand
TCGCTGCTGCTGTTCTTTAAGCTCACGGGCCGTAAGGATATCTCGGTATAAGCATTCGCCACCTCAGAAGAAAAGCGCGCCCGCCCGGTTGGGCGGGCGCGTTGCTTGGGTGGAGGCGCTGCGGCGCAGGGGATTTGGGGCTCCGCCCCAAACCCCGGCAGGGGCATTATGCCCCTGCACCCCGCTTTTTTATGATATGCCGGGCCTGTCTTCTGTTCAGTCCCGCGCGCCGCCTTTCCGAAGAAAAACATACGTATCTTCCCTGGAATACTCCGGGGCATATTGATAGCTCAACCTCGAAAACGCCCGCAGCGCCTCCGGCTCCCGGATCTGCTTCTCCGCCATGTAACGCACCATTTCGCCGCGGGCCATTTTGCATAGGGTTCCCTTTTCGATGAGCCCGCCTTCCTTTTCCTCGGCAAAGACGCAGGTAAGGAAGCGCACGCCCTTGGGCAGATAGCTCGATACGCACACGCTGTACTCCCTGGAGGCCAGGTTGACGATGCAGTCCGTTTCGGCAAATAGACGGTTCGCAATCGCGTCGCCCCAAAAGCCGTAAAGGCTGTCTGCCCCGTCCAGCGTAAGCCCGGCCTGCATCTCCAAACGGTACGGCGCTACGCCGTCAAGGGGGCGCAACATGCCATAAAAGCCGGAGAGGATGCGAAGATGCTCCTGAATGTAGCAAAGCTCCTCGTCGGTAAACGCCTCGGGCGCCATGTACTGATATTGAATTCCCTCATACGCCAAAATCGCCGGGGTCAAACGGCTGCGTAGCTCCATGCGCTCCAGGCGCTCCATGTTGAGCGCCGCAATTTTGTCGCTGCATTTCCATAGCCTTTTCAGCTCCGCATAAGCCATGCCCCGCATCCGGTCGCAAAGCCGCTCCGCCATGGGCAAAAAAACGGGCAGCTCCCGCCAGGCCAGCACGTCGCTATCCTCGCGCATCTTCTTGGCCGGGGAAACGATGATCCGCATGCCTTATTCCCCGCCTGTGAGATAGGCCAGAATCTCGGCGGCGTTTGTGTCCGGTTTCACGTTGGGCATCGCCTTTTCAATCACGCCCTGCTCGTTTATCACATACGTGCTGCGTACCACGCCCATGCTCACCTTGCCGTAGAGCTTCTTTTCCTTCCAAACGTCATAGGCCTGAATGGCCTCAAGCCCAGGGTCGGAAAGCAGCACAAAGGGCAGGTCAAACTTCTGGGCGAACTTCAAATGAGAGGCCACGGAATCCTTGCTGATTCCAATCACAACCGCCTCCAAGTCCCGGAAGCCGCTGTAATTCTGGGCAAACGCACACGCCTGCCGGGTGCAGCCGGGCGTGTTGTCCCTGGGATAGAAATATAGAACGACCTTTTTGCCAAGATAATCGGATAGGCTAACCTGCTTCCCGTTTTGATCCGGCAGGGTAAAGCCTGGAGCTTTAGCGCCAACTTCCAGCATCGTCATTTCTCCTTTGCACTCCGTCCCTTACGCCCTTTTCCGTAGCCAAAGGGCGCTAAAGTGAGGTTGATTCAGCCGTTTCGGGAAAAGCCCCCGTCCGGCCCCATTTTCTATTATACCGCATTTTATAGCAATTCAAACGGCTTATTCCGCCAGTAGGCGGCAGCGCGAAGCGCCCCGCCGCCCCAATAAGGGCCGCGCAGTCCGCAGCTCAAGGCACCCCCTCGCGCAAAGCCAGGCCGCCCTTTTGCGGCCCGGCGGAAAAAAGCCAGACGGCCCTTTTGCCGTCTGGCGTATTCGCTTATGTGGCACTCTCCCCCGCCCAGCAGGCACGAAGCGCCCCTGCGGCCCTGCGGGCCGCAGTCCGGCACCCCCTGCAAGCCCTTGCCTAGCTGAAGATTCTCATTACGTCCTTGAAAGTGAAAAATAGCATAAAGCCAAGCAATAGCACGTAGCCGCCCAGGTGAATCATGGCTTCCACCTTTTGGTTTACCGGCTTGCGGCGCACGGCCTCAATCAACATGAACACCAGGCGGCTGCCGTCCAGGCCGGGGATGGGCAGTAGGTTCATCAGCCCAAGGTTGATGGAAATGATCACCGTCAGGTATAGGAAAATTTCCATGCCGCCCTGCCGGGTCTGCTCGGCCACAAGCTGTACCACGCCCACGGGGCCAGCGGTTTGCTCCAGCCCCTCGCCGGTGGTGAATAGCTTGCCCAGCGCTGAAATGATGGCCGTGGAGGCGTTCGCGCAGGTATCCCACGCAGCCGGAAGTATCTGCCCGGAGGGCAGGGGCGCGTAGCCCTGCTGAATCATAACGCCGATCATCCAGCGTCCGTCGGTATCGCTGTAGGTAGGATGAATGGTGAAGGTGAGCTCCTCGCCGCCGCGCAGCACGGTTACATCGATATCCGCGCCCGCGCCCAGCTCGCCGATGGCCTGGCTTACCTCGGTGACGGAACGGCCGGTCATATCCTTCCCGGCGACGCTTACAAACTGGTCGCCAGCCATCAGGCCGCTTTCGGCGGCGGGCATGCCCTCCTCAACGCTGGCGATGTAGGGGGTGGCGATGGTCACGCCGTAAGCGGACATCATGACGATGGCCACAATAAAAGCCAGCACAAAGTTCATCGCCGGGCCTGCCGCGACCGAGATCATGCGCTTCCAGACGGGCGCGTTGTTGTAGTTGCGCGGATCATCCTTCGTCAGGCCGTCGGGATCGTCGTCCGTATCGCCAAAAAACATGCAGTAGCCGCCCAGAGGGATGGGGCGGATGGAAAACACGGTTTCGTGCTTCTTGCTTTTCCATTGAAGCAGCTTGGGGCCAAAGCCAATGGAATATTCCTTTACCGGGATGCCGCATAGCCGCGCCGCCGCGAAATGGCCAAACTCGTGCACGGTAATCAGCACGCCCAGCAAAACCAGGGCCAGGAGAACATACAAAATCGTCATCGTCGCAAAAATCCTTTCCGGGGAGGGTTATGCTAGGGTATGCAAAAGCTGCGCCGCAGTTTCACGCGCCAGGCTGTCCGCCGCCAAAACCTCCTCAAGGGAACCGGCGGGAAGATGGCCCACGCGCGCCAGCGTTTCCTCCACAATATCGAAAATTCGCCCAATGCGCATGGGTTCCTTCCGCGTGGGATGTAACAATTCGGCCACGGCTACCTCGTTGGCGGCGTTAAGCACGCAGCCCGCCGCGCCGCCCGCGCGCAGGCATTCCCTGGCAAGACGGATGGAGGGGAAGCGGCTCTCGTCCGGCTGCTCAAAGGTAAGGCCGTTGAGCGCAAACAGGTTGAGCCGTTCGCCGCCGGTGGGAAGGCGCTCGGGATAGCTCATGGCATACAGGATGGGCAGGCGCATATCCGGCGTGCCCAGCTGGGCGATTAACGCGCCGTCGGCAAATTCCACGCCGCTGTGAATCACGCTTTGCGGATGCACAACCACCTCAATTTGCTCCGGCGCGGCGTGAAAGAGCCATTTGGCCTCGATCATCTCAAGCGCCTTGTTAAACAGGGTCGCGGAATCGATGGTGATTTTCTGTCCCATCACCCAGTTGGGATGCTTGAGCGCCTGCTCCTTTGTGGCGGCGCGGATGTCCTCTCGGCTCCATGTGCGGAACGGCCCGCCCGAGCAGGTAAGGGCGATGCGCGCGTAGGCGTTGCCCGCCGCCCCTTGCAGGCATTGGAAGATGGCGCTATGCTCGCTGTCCACAGGCAGGAGGGAGTGCTCGCCCTCGCGCCGGGCGGCTTCCATCACCAGGCTGCCGCCCGCCACAAGCGCCTCCTTGTTGGCCAGCAGCACGCGCTTGTGATGGCTGAACGCGCACAGCACGCTTTTCAGCCCGACCATGCCTACCACGCTCACCAGCACGTCGTCGCAGTCGCTCTGCGCGGCAAGGGTGAGAGCCTCCGGGCCAAAAACCCATTCGCAGAAGCGCAGATCCTGGGGGATTTCCTCGCGTGGAATGGGCGTAACAAGACCGGCGAGCCTGGGCCGGAAGGCGCGCACTTGCTCGAACAGCTTTTCGCGGCTGCTATGCGCGGCGAGGGCCGTGACCTCGAAGCGGTCTGCGTGCAGCGCGGCTACTTGCAGGGCTTGCGTGCCAACGCTGCCGGTGGAACCAAGTATGGCTATGCGGCGCTTTTTCATGCGGAGGACTCCTTTTTTCTTTGCGGGCTGGCCGCCCGCGCGGGCGTTGGGGGCTTCGCCTTTTTTGCGGGGTGGCCACCCGCGCGGACTGTGGGGGATTCGCCTTTTTTGCGGGGTGGCCGCCCGCCGGGGCTTTGGGCGTTGCCTTCTTTGCGGGGTGGCCACCGCGAGGGCTTGGGGGCTTCACCTTTTTGCGGGCTGGCCGCCCGCCGGGGCTTTGGGGGCTTCGCCTCTTTTGCAGGGTGGCCCCTGCGGGGCTTGGGACTGCGTCCTTTGCGGAAGCATTTCCGCGGAACAGGGTGGGGGCTACGCGCCCCCACACCCTGCGCCTACTCTTTCTGGAAAGAGTAGGCAGAAAGCGGCGGCACGCAGACTCCGGCAAAAACCCCTGAATGCCGGTTTAGGGCGCGGGGACGCACAATCGGC
>JALEIQ010000045.1 GCA_022769795.1 Clostridiales bacterium | reverse complement strand
CTTTGCGCGCAAAAAGATCAACCCGATGATCGGCGCGGCGGGCATTTCGGCGTTCCCGATGTCCTCGCGCGTCATTGCGAAGATGGCCAAGGAGGAGGATCCCTACAACTTTATTTTGATGCAGTCCATCAGTGCGAACGTATCGGGTCAGCTGGGCTCGATTGTGGCGGGCGGTATGATTATCGCGCTTGTGAGCATGATGCTGGGCGGCGCATGGTAAGAAATGCCGGAAAGGAGTGGACGAAATGAACGGATTGTTTGCTTTGAGCGAGGCCGCCGCGGGCGTGGCGGCGCAGCGAAACGCCGGGCTGTCCCTGCTGACGCAGGGCTTGCTTACCACGGTGGTTGGGCTGGTAGGCGTATTTTTGGTGCTGACGCTGTTTTACGTGACCATTAAATTGATGCAGCGCATCCATACCAAGGACGAGCGCTAAGGAGGCAGGCATGTATACGCTTGAGGATATGGCCGAGGTGGAGCGGCTGCTGAAAAAACGCTGGCGCGCCGTGGTTATCCCGGCTGTGCTGACGCTGGCCGTGGGTATTGCGCTGTTTGTGATTGGCAGGATGAACCGAAGCGATACCCTGTGGATGATTACGGCGGCGCTGACGGTGCTTGCGGGCGCGTATTTTCTGTTTTTATATGGGGTGTGGATCAAGCCCGCCCGCGTGTACCGCCGTCATGTGGATTACATGCTCAACGGCCGTATGAGGGAAACGACCGGCGTGCTGAAAAGCTTCAGCGAGGATGTAAGCGACCGCGAGGGCCTGGAATGCCATGCGATGATGCTGAATGTGGGCGAAAGGGACGACCCTGAGGACGACCGTTTGTTTTACTTTGACGCGTTGAAGCCCTGGCCCGGTTGGGCGATGGGCACGCGGCTGACGGTGAAAAGCAACGATAAGTTGGTGGCCTCCATAACGGAAGGCTGAGCAAAAGCCGGGTGAAAACCGGGTGCTGGCAATCAACGCAGGCGCCCGGTTTTTTGCATATAAGAGCCGTCAAACCTAGGACAGATGGAAAATATGCATAAGAGAAATTGTGTAAAATTCCAGAATTTGAACAAACCGCTTGCGTATAAGATTGGATTTAGATATAATGTAGACAAAACATCGCATAGCAATCTGTCCCAAGGAGTGTATACTCATGAAAGCTTATTATGAAACACTGCGTGAAATGCGCGAAAGCCGCGACCTGAAACAATCGGATATCGCCATGGTTCTGGGAACCACACAACAGGTGTATTCCAGATACGAAAATGGAATTAACGAGTTGCCAATCCGCCATTTAATCACACTGTGCGGATTTTACCACATCAGCGCGGATTATATTTTGGGGCTGATTACAAAGGAGTAGCAAGGACCGGGTGAGAAGTAAGAAATTCTCAGCCGGCTTTTCACAACAGGGCCAAACCTGATGGCTGCGCTTCCAAAACGCTTTGGAAGCGAAGGTGACTTTTGGGTTTTAACTGACCGGCATCGCCAAACCGGTTAGGACGTTGGTTAGACAAGCATTACTTTCATGAGTTCAAAGAGTTCGTTCCAAGCGATCGGTTGTGCTTCACCGCTGTATTTTATAGGAATTTGAAAAGTGTTGAAAAGGGGACGGCATGGCTAAAGCTATGCCGTCCCCTTTTCAAGCATATGCGATTGCCCGGCCCTCCGGGAGGCCGCCTTATGAACGGCTGAGCGCATCCGGGGAGAGGCTGAAGCTGGGCACAAACGTACGTATAAAATCCTGCACCTCGGGCAGGGAGATTTGCTGAAGGCTCTGCTGGATTGTGGCTTTGGCCTGGGCAAAATCGCGGTTGCCCATTTTTTCCTCCTCGATGCATTTCAGATAGGCGCTGATGCGATCCGCCGCCTTCACCAGCTTCCACGCATAGGTGGATTCGTCCGGGATGACATAGGCGGAGAAGGAAGGGCGCATATCGGCGGGAAGCATGTCCAGCAGCTGCTCGCGGGCATGGGCCTCAAGGCTGCGGTAGGCGTCCTGAATGCCTGGGGTTTTATACTTGACGGGGGTGGGAAGGTCGCCGGTAATGACCTCGCTCACATCATGATAGAGGGCCAGCATCGTCACGCGCTCGGGGTCGATATCGCGCTGATAGCGCGTTTTGGCCAGCACCGCAAGCCCGTGAGCGATGAGCGCGGTTTGCATGCTGTGCTCCATATCGTTTTCCGGTACGGTGTTGCGCATCAGGCCCCAGCGGCGTATGAGCCGCAGACGGTCCAGATAGGCGAAGAAATGGCTCATGACGGCTTGCTCCTTCAAAAGGCCGGACTTAGAGTACGTTAGAGCTGGTGCATTCCACGTAAACGCTGCCGTCCTTGCGGCGGGTCAGCTTTGCCTTGTTGCCCTCGCCGTCGTCAATGGTCATTTTTTCGATCTCGTTAAGCGTGAGGAAATTGACAACGTCGCTTTCCACGAAGGCGACCCAGTTTTTGCGGTCGCGCTTTGGCTTTTCAGTTGTTTCGGTCATTTCCTGAAGGGTTTTGCGTTCTTCTGCCATGGAGAAATCCATCCTTTCAACAAAAGCTAGGGCTTCATCATACCGCATTTCCGGCGGAATGGCAAGGCGGATTTTGCGCCGTGTGGAAAATCAGCAACGTACCCTGCCGCACGGTGATTTGCGCGGGAACACCGTCCTCCAGCACTTGATTGCTTACGCCCAGGGGAAAATCGCAGGTGAGCGTGTGATTCGAGAGGGGATAAAGAAGACCGCGCAGGGTAACGCCCAGGGCGCAATCGCCATTGCAGAACACGCTGACGAGCGTGCCCCTGGCGAGCGGGGGCAGGGTGAGCGTGCCGTTGGTGAGGGCATAGCCCTCGTAATCGAGGGCAGCCAGGCGCAGCGACGCGCCCATGCGGCTCATACGGCACATGCTTTGCAGGTTTGCCAGCAAATGCCCGATGCGCCCGCCGCTGGCGCCATAGAGGGCGAAGCTGCGGTAGCCAAGCTCCCAGCCCCGTGCGAGCGCAAGACCGGTATCGGTATCGTTCTTTTGAACG
Source organism: Clostridiales bacterium (assembly GCA_022769795.1). GTDB lineage: Bacteria > Bacillota > Clostridia > Christensenellales > Aristaeellaceae > Limiplasma. Next base: position 3,665 of record JALEIQ010000045.1, on the reverse strand, counting down.
GGATGCCGTTCCATAGGAATGTCAGGGGGGAGCGGAAAATCGCCCAGGGAATCCAGATCGCCCAAAAGGAGGTTAGGCGTTACGCCCAGGGCGAGAAGCGGACGCAGGCCGCCATCCGCTGCGATGATGAAATCCTCCGGGCCGGGTGAAAAGCCCCGCGGCGTAAAATCGCCCGCGCCTACGATATAGCAAACGGCCATACAAAGAGCCTCCATAACAGCGATCAAGCTGATTCTCCGTCCGGCAGGGTTCCATTGGACCGCCTGGACGGCAACTGTCATTATAGCATTGGCAAATTTTCAAAACAATACGAAAAAAGAAATGCATACAATCCATGGGCTTCCAGCCCGGCGGGCCCCGGCGCTTGACAAATGCGCGTCTGGTGATATAATGCTCATGAACCAAACAACCGCTAGGGGCGCAGAAATGCTGAGATGGCCTTGCCTGAGGCCGGTCCCTTTGAACCTGATGTAGGCAATCCTACCGTAGGGAAGCGTGAAATACGAAAGAACGCAAGAGCGTTTTCGTTGCCGCCATCCATACGGATGGCGGCGTTTTTTGTACCGATGGCGGCATGTGGGTTCAAACGCTGGAAGGAGGTAGAAACATGGCTTTCAAATTTGAAGATGTAAACCTGACCGGCTGGATCCTTATGGGAGTATTGATTGTGTGCGCCGCCGCGCTGTTTGTGATCGCGCGCAACCGCCAGAAGTGGACGGCCCGCATGCTTGCCAACGCGGCCATCTGCATGGCGCTGAGCTTTCTGCTCAGCTACATTCGCCTGTTCAAGCTGCCGCAGGGCGGCTCGGTAACGGCAGCCTCGCTGCTGCCGATTATCGCGTTCGCGTACAGCTACGGCACGGCACCGGGGCTTGTGGTGGGCATTGCCTACGGCTTTTTGCAGATGATTCAGGATCCCTGGATTGTAAGCCCAATCCAGGCGGTTCTGGATTATCCGCTGGCATTCGGCTGCATTGCGCTTGCGGGCGTGGCCTGCAAGCTGCCCGACACCTACGGCTGGCTGGTGGGCGTGCTGCTGGCGGGCGTGGGACGCTTTGTGTGCCATGTGCTCAGCGGCGTGGTGTTCTTTGCGGAGTATGCCGAGGGGACGGGCCTTTCGCCGTTTGTATATTCGGTATCGTACAATTCGTTCGTGTTTGTGGATTTGGCGATTTGCGCAGTGGTGATCGCGTTCCCGCAGGTGCGCAAGGCGCTCAAGCGCATGACGGAGGAAAGCCGCTAAGCACGGCGCATACCAAAAACCGCTCCTTGGCCGTCAGGCAGGCCATGGAGCGGTTTTTGAATAGGATGCGTTAGATATCAATAAACTCGCGGAACTCGCGCATGATGCCGATGCCGTCGGGATAATGCGCGGCGAATTGAGGCACGGCATGGCTGGGAAAGCTGTTGCCCTCAATGAATACGGGGCCTTTTTCGGTAACGGCCACATCCCAGGCGACAAAGCGCATCTGCGGTACTTTCTGGGCGGCCTTGAGGCACATGGCCTTGGCTTCCTCAAAGAAGGGAACCTCAAAACCGATAATAGGCGTATGAGTGATGGGGTGCTCGGTATAGGTGTTTCCCTGCTTGTCCGCGCCGACGGTGAGCAGCTTGCCGGTAGCCAGATCAACGCGCGCGGCCATGCCGCCCTGATCGACGTTATCCATGACGTTGCCGTTGCCGATGCGAAGGAAAGCGTAGACAATGCCCTGCTTTTTATCTCCCAGCAGGGTGGCGATGCGGATGGTGTTGACGGACGTGGGGCACATGGCCATCATGCGGGGATGCTGAATGACGCGCTCCTCGATGATGCCAATATGGCTATCCAGCAGCTCCTGGAGAAAGGCAGCCTCGCGACCGAGCCAATGCTCCGCCGTGTAGCGGGCGATGCCCACGCCGCTGCTGCCCTCCAGGGGCTTGGCGATAATATCCGGGTAGGTTTGCAGGAAGGACACGAAGGAGGCGGGAGCCGTATCGGCGGAGATTTTCATCCAGCCGCGGCCTACTTCCTCTTTGAACAGCTCGTTGAAGGTGGCCTTGTCGTCAAAGAGATACCAATATGCCTTATCGTTCATGCGGCGCACGATGGTATTGCTCAGGCCGCGGGTGATTTGGGTTTTGCGCTGCTCGTCGTTCAGGCGGTACATCTGCGCAATTTTGTAATCCATATAGCCAGCGTTGTACTTGAGCGCACAGCGCAGCATATCGCACAGCAGCCAGACGCGGCTTTTGCCGCTGCGCTGCTTGAGCAGGGCGGTGGTTTTCCACATGGCCTTCCAATCCATACGGACAAGGCGCTTGAAGAAGAAGGAGAGCCGGGACATGGTAGTTCCTCCTTGAATAGGTTAGACGTTGAAGCGGAAAAGGACGATGTCGCCGTCCTTCATCACATATTCCTTGCCCTCGCTGCGAACAAGCCCCTTGTCGCGGCAGGCGGCCATGCTGCCCAGCGCGTTGAGGTCGTCAAAGGCGACGACCTCGGCCCGGATGAAGCCGCGCTCAAAATCGGTATGGATTTTGCCCGCGGCTTGGGGCGCCTTGGTGCCGTTGACGATGGTCCAGGCGCGGCACTCATCCGCGCCGGCGGTGAGGAAGGAAATAAGCCCGAGCAGCGAGTAGCAGGCGGTGATCAGGCGATCCAGGCCACTTTGCCCAAGGCCAAGCTCGTTGAGGAACTCCTGCTTTTCCTCCGGCTCCATCTGAGCGATTTCTTCCTCTATTTGCGCGCTGACGGTGAATACCTGGGAGCCCTCCGCATCCGCGATTTTGCGGACGGCCTGCACATAGGGGAGATCCTCCATGCCGTCGCCGATATCACTGTCGGCGATGTTGGCGGCATAGATGACGGGCTTATCCGTAAGAAGGAACCAGGAGGCGACGATCTCGCGTTCGTCATCGTTCATGGGGAAGGTACGCACGGGCTTGCCGGATTCAAGATGTGTCTTTAGACGCGCGCCAAGATCCGCCTCCATGGCCATGCGCTTATCGCCGTTGCGCAGCAGATGCTGGGCCTTATCGGTACGGCGCTCAACGGTTTCAAGATCCGCAAAGATGAGCTCAAGCTGAATGACCTCAATATCTCGCGCGGGATCAATGGAGCCGTCCACATGGATGATGTTCTCATCCTCAAAGCAGCGCACAACGTGCACGATGGCGTCCACCTCGCGGATATGGGAGAGGAACTTGTTGCCCAGGCCTTCGCCGCGGCTGGCGCCCTTTACCAGACCGGCGATATCCACAAACTCAACCGTTGCGGGGGTGACCTTCTTGGGCTGATACATGGCGGCCAGCACATCCAGGCGGGAATCCGGAACGGGAACCACGCCGGTGTTGGGCTCGATGGTGCAGAAGGGATAATTGGCAGCCTGTGCGCCTGCGCGGGTAATGGCGTTAAAAAGGGTGCTTTTGCCCACGTTGGGCAGACCGACGATTCCAAGTTTCAATGAAGCCACTTCCTCAGTACATGCGTTTTCAATAAGGTAGTATAGCCCGAAATGGGTAAAAAAGCAATTTCGTTTTAGAATTTGGCTAGAAGAAGGATGACTGTGGAGCGTGAAAAGCAGAAGAAACGAATTGCCAAGCAAACAATAAAAAGGATGTAAAATAAAAACGTTCGGTAATGATGAGCTCCATTTTTTGAGATAAAATAAGAATGTTCGTAAAAT
>JALEIQ010000037.1 GCA_022769795.1 Clostridiales bacterium | reverse complement strand
GACCTTTACCTTCGAACTCAAGGCAGCGACCGAGAAAGCGCCCATGCCGCAGACAAGCACGATTACCATCACTGGTACGGGCAATGCGGAGTTCGGTGAGATCAACTACACCGAGGCTGGCGTATGGAAGTACACCGTACATGAGCTGAAAGGCAACGAGCAGTATTATACCTACGACGAGCAGGTTTATACCGTTACGGTGACCGTCACGGATGAGGACGGCAGCCTGAAGGCCACGTGGCTAACGAATCGGGGCGTTGTGGAAAGGCTTGCGTTTGTGAACAGCTACGCCACGCCCACGCCCACCCCGGCTCCCACGCCTACTCCTGGCCCTGAGTTTACAACGGTTCGCCTAACCAAGCAGTGGCAGGATATGGACGATTACGAGGAGCTCCGTCCTGAATCGGTGACGATTCATCTGGAGCGCAGCGTGAATAACGGAGAGTATGAAATCGTCGATACTATTGAGCTGACCGGCGAAGGCAATACCTGGACGCACACCTTCCAGGGGCTTCCGGCCAGGAACGACGCTGGCTTGCGATATCAGTACCGTGTGCGCGAGGAGGAAGTGGAAGGCTACGCCGTGCAGTATGACGGCTACAACATCACCAACGTGCATGTTGTGGTAACGCCTACGCCGGAGATTACTCCGCTGCCTACGCCTACGAACGTAGGCCCCAAGCCCGAGCGCGCGGTTGGCATGAAGTACGAGGACGGCGAATGGATTTGGATTGACGATATGGGCGTACCTCTTGGCGTTGTGGCCATAACGGGCGACGACGACAACCTGACCGCCGTGCTGGTTGGCATGGTGCTGTTCCTTGTGGGCGCGTGCGGGTTGATCTTTACGCTCGTCAGGAAGGGGAAAAAGAAGAAAGCGTAACATGGGTAAAACGAATCGAAGCAAATTTCTGATCCTACTTCTGGTTGTGTGCCTGGCAGGCTTTGGCCTGCTGGGCGCGGAAGCGTGGAGAATCATCAGCGAACGGCGGGGCGGCGCCCTTTGGCATGAGCAGGAGCTTGCCTATATCAGCGAAGGGACGCCCGCGCCCGACGTTCACGTCGCAGAAGAACCTGTGGATGCGTCCGTAACGCCTGAACCGGAAGAATTTGAGGATATGGAGCCGATTGTCTTTACGGAAATAGAGAATTTTCTGCTAGCAACGAGTTCTCCATTTTCTGCAAGCACAAGCGCGCCTGCAACCACGGCGGGGGAAACCCCTGCCGTGGTTGCTGTGCCTTCGTTTCCTTCCGGCATGGAGGCAACCCCCGCCCCTGGACTTTCTGCGGATGAGCGGGCGCCGGAGGAAGCGGCGGCTGCCGTGAGCAGCGCTCCAAGCGATACGCCCGCCCCGGAAGTGCAGATGGTGGGACGCAGCATTACCTCCGATATTCGCTACACGATGGATTTCGCGCAGCTGTCTATGCTCAATGAGGACGTGCGCGGCTGGCTGATTGCGGAGGATACCATCCTGAACTATCCCGTGGTGCAGGGCGAGGATAATGAATATTATCTGACGCACCTGTTCAGCGGCAAGCAGAACAAAACCGGCGCCGTGTTCATGGATTGCGGCAATTCACGCTATTTTACGGATATATGCACCTGGCTTTATGCGCATAACCGCCAGGACGACACCATGTTTGCGGTCATCCCGGAATATGCGGATCAGGCGTTCTTTGACGAGCATCCAAACATGTATCTGCTCACGCCATACGGCGATTATCTGGTGCAGCTGTTTGCCTGCATTCGCGGCAATATTACCGAGGCGGAAAAGTGGCATATCAAGTCCTTTGATGGCAAGGCAGAGTTTGAGGCGTATGTTCGGAGCATCCGCAGCCAGTCGCGCGTCGCATCCGATACGGAGGTGCTGTGGGGCGACCAGCTTCTGGCCATGAGCACCTGCACCAATCAGGTACATGAGGAGCGGTATGTTCTCTTTGGCGTGCTGCGGCCTATCCTCTATGAGGACGAGGAGGGCATGAGCGTGACCCGGCTGGAACTGGAAAAGCGGGGGAGCTATACCAAGACGGTGGATATTCCCGGCTATGGCGAAGCGATCTACTATGCGCAGAACGATCCCACCTGGGCAAACATGCTTTACGAAACGCGCAAAACGAACGCGCATCGCAAGTTTGGCACATCGGGCAGCGGGCCTACCGCCCTGGCGATAGCGATTGCAAATCTTACCGATGACGAGCAGCTCAGCCGTCTGCTGGTTTGTCCCAGCAGCGAGTATGGCTTCTCGCTGTGCACCTGCTCGGTGAACCAGTATTTCTGCAACAGAACGCATGTGCAGCTTCGCATTTCCGGGCTGGAGGATTTGAAGCAGTATCTGCCGGTGGTTCTGGCGAACTTCGCTACAGGCAATAACCTTTGGGGGGTACAGTCCCGTTCCTCCGCATCCGGTACAAAGGCGGATTTCTTCCCATATGTGGCCAATGCGTGCAACCTGGACTGCCGCTATTCCCGCGACTTTACGGAGATGATTAGCGCGCTGCAAAACGGTGCGGTTGTTATCGCCGGTACCGCCGGTTCAAGCGCGCCCTTTACGGGCGGCGGGCATTACGTCACCATTCTTTCCATGGATCAGGAATACCTTTACATCATCGACCCGTATCTCAAGGAGGATTACCATGCCACGGATAGACGGCATGTGCTGGAGGTCCTTGAGCCGGGCGCGGTGCGCGTTAAGTGGCAGGACGCCGACCGGCTTCGCCTGAACGGCTTCTATATCCTCTATCAGCGCGCGGGGTACGTGCCTCCGGAAAGCTGATTGAAAGCGGATATGGAGCTTTCGAACGGGCAATGATGCGAAGAAGTTAGCAAAACTGGTTGAACGATGGTATAAGTTGTGATATTATTTCATTTAAAGGAGGAAGGCGAATGCGTCATGGAAAAGTCCGTGTGATAGTAATGCTGACGGCTTGCTTCCTGCTTATTTTATCGAATGTCTACGCGCTTTGGGCAAACCTGCTTTGGCCGGAGGCGACGGGCGAAACGGTTTTGCAGGATGGCATACTTGTGGTAGACGCAAGCCATGCTGCCGACGGCTATTTCATGGTGCGGGCGGATGAAGGCGGTTCTGAACGGTATAAGCTGCGTGTGCAGCTTGGCAAGAAGAAGGTGCCGGAATACGACCTGACCTCCAATGGGGAGTGGACCATCATTCCGTTCCAGCTTGGCAATGGCAAATATACCATTACGCTGTTTAAGAGAGGCTCTAAGGGCTATACCACAGGGGGCAAGCTGACGGTTAAGGTGGAAATGCCGGACGAAAACGCGCCGTTTTTGGTGCCGAACCAGTACGTGAATTACAACCCGGATACGGAAGCCGTAGCCCTTTCGGAGGAGCTATGCGCGGAAAAGAATAGCGACGCTGAGAAGCTTGAGGCCATTCGCGTCTACATTCATGATAACTACCTCTACGATTATGATCGGGCCGAAAGCGTTACGACGGGGTTGCTGCCGGATATTGATTACTGCACCACCAATAAGATGGGCATTTGTCAGGACTTAGCCGCTATGGCGGTATGTATGCTGCGGGTGCAGGGCGTTCCGGCCCGGCTGATGATTGGATGGACGGGCAAGATTTACCATGCTTGGGTAACCGCGATTGTTGACGGCGAGGAGGTACGCTACGACCCCGCTAACGACATCAACGACGTAACGCCCAAGAGCTATACATTGGAAAGATATTATTAAGCAGCAGGGAAGGGGATTGCAGCATGGCTAAGATGCAAAAAAAGGAGCGTATGAGCCCACAGGAGCTGAGCAGCTTCTGTACGCAGGTTGCGCTGATGATGGAGTCTGGTATGACGCTGTATGACGGCATGGAAGCGTTGGTTCAAACCAACCATACCAGCGCTTATGCCGAGGTATATGCGGCCGCTTCCAAGAAGCTGCTGGAAACAGGCACGCTCTACGAGGCGCTGAAGGACGATCCGCATTGGCCGCCCTATTTGGTGGAAATGACGGGCATTGGCGAGCGCGCCGGCAAATTGGAAGAAGTTATGAAGAACCTGTCGCTCTACTATGAGCGGGAGGGCAGAATCCGTCGCGCCATCAATAGCGCGGTGGCTTATCCGCTGGTGCTGGGTGTTATGCTGCTGCTGGTGGTGCTTATTCAGGTGCTGCCAGTGTTCCGCCGCGTGCTCAACAGCATGGGCGTGGCCATGTCCGCCTCCGGCGCAGCTATGATGACGGTGGGCGATGTGATTGGCTGGGTAGTGCTGGCTTTGGGACTCATCATTCTGGTGCTGGCCGTCGTGATCATGGTGCTGATGCATACGGGCAAGCGTGAAAAGGTGCAGCAGTTCCTTCAGTCGCGATTTCCTGCTGTGAAAAAGTTGAGCATGAAGCTATCGGCCTCCCGTGTGGCTTCCGTGCTGAGCATGATGCTCTCCAGCGGCTTTCCGCTGGACGAGGCGCTGGACATGGTACCGGCGCTGCTGCCCGACAAAACGGCCGCCCACGAGATTGACAAGATTCGCCAGCAGATGAGCGAGGGCGTGGCCTTTGGCGACGCGCTGGGTCAGTCCGCGCTGTTTGATGAAATCTATGGCGCGATGGTGCGTATGGGCATTGCGACGGGCCACGAGGATCAGGTGATGAAGAAAATCGCCACGGTGTATGAGGAACAGGTTGAAGAAGGAATTTCCAACCTGGTATCGATCATCGAGCCTACCATGGTGGCTGTGCTGTCCATCGTGCTTGGCGCTATTCTGCTGTCGGTTATGCTGCCCATGGCGGGCATCGTATCCAGCATCCTGTGATGGGTGAAAAGGTATGCGTGACGGGAAAAGGGGTGTGAACCGTTGAAAAAGAAGGGAGATTCTTTTCTCCGCGGTATACTGATCACGCTGATTGTGTTTGCGTTGCTCTTTTCGGGCGGCGTTATGCTGCTCAAGCGTGTTGATCGGGTGACGGCTGACGCTGAAACGGAGATGGTTCGCAGCGCTGTGCGCGCGGCGGCGCTGACCTGCTATGCCGTGGAGGGCGCCTATCCGCAGGATCTTGACTATTTGCAAAAGCACTATGGCCTTGCCTATGATGATGACATTTATCTGGTGGCCTACGATGCTTTTGCCTCGAATATTATGCCGGATATTATGGTGATGGTGAGGGGAGATGATTCCCTTTGGTGACACAGAGGCAGAATCATTCCATCGCGGGCGTGTTTGTGTTTTTGCTGCTGGGCGTGTTTGCGGTGATGTCCATGCTGCTGGTGCTGGAAAGCGCTCAGGCGTACCGGGTCATTGTTGACGCAACGGCGCGGCATAACAACCAGCGCATTATGCGCGCCTACGTGCGCAACGCCCTGTCCGCTGAGGATAACGAAGGCATGGTGCAGGTGCGGGAGTTCGACGGGATTCAGGCGCTTGTTATCAGCGAGCAGCCGGATGAAGAGGACACCTATGTGAAGTACATCTATTGCTATGATGGCGCATTGCGCGAGCTGTATGTATCCACGTCCTACGGATTCAAGCCGGAGAGCGGCGAGGAAATCTGCGAGGCGCAGCGGTGCGAAATGGAGCTGGACGGACAGCTTCTGCGCGTAACCACAACGGACATGGATGGAAATGTATACAGCGAAAGCATTGCGCTGCGCACGCCCATCGGGGAGGTGAGCGCGCAGTGAGATCAAATTGGAAATTGAATTCGCTGCTGATGGAGATTATGATCGCGGTGCTGTTTTTTGCACTGTGCTCCGGCGTGATTCTGAACACCATGGTGGCCTCCCGGAACCAGAGCCTGACCGCGGGAGAGGTTACGGCAATGCTGGACGCGGCGCAAAGCGTGGCCGATTGCCTATATGCTGCCGATGACCGTGAGGCTGCGCTGCTCCAGATGGGCTTTATGCGGGGCGAGGAAGGCTTTGTGCGTGAGGAAGCCAGCGGCCGTATTGTGGTAACGCTTCAGGAGGAGCGCACAGAGAGCGGCCTTATGAGGCTGGCGGATATTAAAGCAGAAACGTCCACCGGCGAAGCAATGGCCCTGAGCGGCACGCGCTTTGTGCCAGAGGAGGTGCAATGATGAGGCGTGGAGAGTTTCACATTGGCCCCGGCGCGACCTCGTTGATTTTGGTATTGGTGGTGCTGTGCATGAGCGCCCTTGGCATGCTGGGCCTGGTAAACGCCCGCGGCGACATTCGTCTAAGCCAGCGCAGCATTGCGGTGGTAGAAGGCGTAAGCGGCATGTACGACCAGTCCGAGCGGTCCCTGGCCGCTTTGGACGCTGTGGTTGCAAAGTGGCAGGCGAGCGGCGCGGATGAAGCCGCCTTGCTGGAGAGCCTTCCCGAAAAGATGACGTTGGACGGGGACTTGGTTTATTGGGAGGAAACGTCCTCGCTTGGCCAGAGATTGCAGTGCTCGGTGCGCATTGGCCAGGCCGGGCAGCTGCCCAGGCTTACATGGACGAAGCATGTTGTAGTAGCGGAAGCGGGACAGAACGGGATGGATGATGACGAATGGAACTGACTGAATTGCTTGCCGCCGCGCTTGATATGGGAGGCGCAGACATCTTTATTGTTCCCGGCGCGCAGCCTGCGGTTAAGTGCATGGGCGTGTTGAAGCCCTTGCAGGAGGCGCGTTTGATGCCTGCCGACGCGGAGGCGCTGGTTCGCCAGGCGTATAAGATCGCGGCGGATCGCAATTTCGATTTGCTCCGCGATGACGGCGACGACGACTTTTCCTTTTCGCTGGAACGGCGTGCGCGCTTCCGCTGCAACGCCTATCGCCAGCGCGGTACGTACGCGGCTACCATGCGCGCCGTGGCCTTTGGCCTGCCTGATCCCACAATGCTGCACATTCCTCAGCTGGTCATCGATTTGGCGGAGCGCCGCAGCGGGTTGATTTTGGTTACGGGCCCTGCGGGCAGTGGCAAGAGCACCACGCTTGCCTGCATGATTGACCGCATTAACAGCACGCGCATGGGCCATATCATTACCATTGAGGATCCCATTGAGTATCTGCACCCGCACAAGCAGTCCGTTATCAGCCAGCGCGAGGTTCCCAACGACGTTTCCAGCTTTGCGCGCGCGCTGCGCGCCGCGCTTCGTCAGGCGCCGGATGTGATTATGGTGGGTGAGATGCGCGACATGGAAACTATCTCTACTGCCGTTACGGCTGCCGAAACGGGCCATTTGGTGCTTTCATCCCTGCATACGGTGGGAGCGGCCAAAACCATGGATCGCATTATCGATACCTTCCCATCGGATCAGCAGCAGCAGATGCGCGTGCAGCTTTCCACTGTGCTTCAGGGCGTTGTAAGCCAACGCCTTGTGCCCACAAAGAATGGCGGCCTGGCCCCGGTTTTTGAAGTTATGACGGTTACGCCCGCGATTCAAAATATGATTCGTGAAGGAAAAACGTATCAGATTGATAATGTTATCTATGGCGGAACCATGGGTCAAACCATGATGTCCATGGACAATGAGTTGATTCGTCTTTGCAAGGCTGGCGAGATTACGCGCGAAACCGCCGTTCTCTATGCCAACAATCAGGAAATGATGAAAAAGCGCATTTGACGCTCACATGCATGAATGCGGAACGGGGCGCACTGTTGAAAAGCTTGCTTGAAAACGGTGCGCCCTGTTTTTATTCCGCCCGCAGCATGACATTGGCGCGGAAAACGCCGCGCTCGTAGGAAAAACGGCTGTATCCGCCGTTTTTATCCGCAATGCGGCGGACGGAATGAATGCCGATGCCCTCGCCTATGCGTTTGGAGGACTGGAACACGCCGTCCTTTTCCTTAATTTCCCCGTCAAAGGCGTTTTCCACCGTCAGCAATATCATATGTCCGGAAGGCAGATACGCCCGCGCTTTGATTTGCCGCCTTGCGGGATCGGTTCGCTGGCTGGCTTCCAGCGCGTTTTCCAGAAGGTTGGATAGTACTAAGCAGAGATCGATTTCTGGCACCGGAAGCTCGCGCGGCAGGTCAAGCTCAAAGGAAAAAGGAATGTCCTGCTTGCGGCACAGCAGGCCGTAATGGCTGGCAACGCTGTCCACGGCAGGATTGTCACACAGTTCCAACCCGGCGGATGGGATGCTCTCCCGCACATCGGAAAGGTATTTTTTGAGGCTTTCCCATTGATTTTGCGCGGCGAGGCTTTGCAGGGCGTTCAAATGATGGCGCATATCGTGGCGCGCATCGCGGGCTTCCGCAATGGAGGCGCGCAGGCTGTCGTACCGGGCCTGCTGCATGGATAGAAACTGGTTCACCTGTTGGAGCCGGCTTTTCCTGTTCAGACTGGTTGCTAGGAAATAGAACATGGCATATAGAATTACAAGCAAAAACAGAAGCGAGAGGCTGATAACGATGTATCCCTGCATCATACGGCCCTGGTACAAAAGATTTGGATAGACAGGAATTATAAAGAGAT
>JALEIQ010000309.1 GCA_022769795.1 Clostridiales bacterium | reverse complement strand
GCCTTATGTTCTCAAGTCCCGCCTGGCGGGAGTCCAGGGGTTTACCCCTGGTCGTTTCAAGGGGGTTAGGGGAGGGCAACTAAGGGGGGAAATCGAAATCCCCCCTGGCCCCTCTGGCCCTAGCGGAGCGGGCTGGTTGCCACACAAGCACCATCGGCCTCACCCCGCGCACGCGAAACTAGCGCAAAGGTAGCGTCCCAGGAGGCGTGGCCCGCCAAAGCGGGCCGCCCTCCCGACCAAGGGGCTTGGCTGGCCTCCCCCGTGCATATGCGAAACGCGAATGCGCGCGCTATTCCAGCCCAAGTGCCGCCAGCGCATCGGCATAGGTGCGGGCGACCACATCCGCGCCATGGTTTTGCGGGGGCTCGGTTCCATTGGTAAAGAGGATGCTTTTGACTCCCGCAGCGCGCGCGGCGGGAATATCGGAGGTGACGCTGTCGCCCATCATGGCGGCGTCCTCGGGCGAAACGCCGCCAGCCTGGCGGAGCGCCTCAAACACCATGGCGGGATCGGGCTTGGAGCGGCCCACCTCCTCGCTGATGACAAGCCCGGCGATATAGGGTGCGAGCTCGGAGGACGAAAACCGGGTGCGCTGAATGGAAGCGATGCCGTTGGTAACAAGGTAGATGGGCATGTGCCGGCTTACCTTTTGACAGAAAGCCAGCGCGCCGGGCAAAAGGAAGCGCTGGCAGCCCAGCTTTTCCACAAAAAAGTCGCACAGCGCCTGGGCGTCGCCTAAGAGGCCGGCTTCGGCGAGGAAAACCCGGAAGCGGTCAACGCGCAGGCGGGCCTGGGTGGTTTCGCCGCGCTCCAGACGTTTCCATTGGGCAAGGTTCACCTGGTGATACAGGGCCGCGTGCTCGGGCGTGTCCGGAATGCCGAAGGCGCGGAAGGTATCGGAGATCGCGGCGCGCTCGCCGCGTTTGAAATCAAACAGGGTATCGTCCGCGTCGCACAAAAGTACCTTCATGGCAGGCTCATCCTTTCTTCATGCGGCGTTCGAGCGCCTCCGGCGAGGCGACGGAGTAGCCGAAAAAGCCAAGCGCATCCCCTAGGGCGTGATATTTGCCGTGCACATAGCCCACAAGCTGCATGGCGCTTTCGTCAATGGAGCCGTCCGCCAGGAAATAGCGCTCCTGGACGCTGACCTGCACGATGGTGGCCAAAAACAGGTCGTGGCTGCCCAGCTCCTGGATTGAGTGTACCTTACAGCTTAGAAACGCCGGGGCCTGGGCGACGGCGGGCGCGTGCGCGAGGCCGGGGGCCGGGATGGCGGTGAGGCCCAGATGGGCGAACTTGTTTATTTCGCGTCCACTTTTTACGCCGCAATAATCCATGGCGCGGCACAGGTCGCGCCCGATGAGGTTGAGGGTAAACTCGCCGCTGCGGGTGATGAGATCATGGCTGAAGCGCTCCTTGCGTATGCTTACGGAGAGCATGGGCGGCTTAGAGCACACAATGCCCGTCCAAGCCACGGTGATGAGGTTGGGATCGCCGCCTTCAGGCGCGGCGCAGCCCAGCATGACCGCCGGAATGGGGCAGAGGTAGGTGGTGGGGCCGATGGTGCGGAAGCTGGAAGTTTGTTCCATATGGCGTATCCCCCTTGTCAAGCACTTTTGGTAAGTGTACAATGAACAAACAAATGTGTCAAATTGCGGAAGGGGGCGTGAAGCATGGCACGCGCACATTATGAGTACAAATACCGCAGGCCACAAAGAAGGCGCTTTCGCTTCAAGCGGCTGCTGGTGGCGCTGGCGCTGATTGCGCTGGCGTGCTACCCGTTTGTGGAGGCCAATATGCTTGCTGTGGAGGAGCACACGCTGTATGTGGCCAACCTGCCCGCCAATTTGAAAAACCTGAAGATCGCCTTTGCCAGCGACATTCATCAGTGCGCATGGTTTTCCCAAAGCCGGGTAAACGAGCTGATACAAACGCTCAACGGCCTGAATGCGGATATTGTGATTTTGGGCGGCGATTACGCGACCGACAGCGACGGGGCGATTGCGTTTTTCCGCAGCGCGCCGCCGCTGCATGCCAGGCTGGGCGTGTTTGGCGTGGTGGGCAACCATGACCGGACGGAGCCAGAGAGCAACCTGAGCCTGCTGGTGGCGGAAATGAAGGCCTACGGCTGCCTGCCTCTGGTAAACAACGTAAGCCGTGTGAAGGTGGGCCAAAGCTATGTGTACATTGCCGGGGTGGATGATTTTTACAACGGCTATCCGGACGTGGCGGGCGTGGCTTCCCAGGTGAACAGCGAGGATTTTGTGATTTTTGCGGGCCATTCGCCGGATTTGATGCCCTCCGTGCTGGCAGCTAAGAGCGCCGATGGCGACAACCACTGGTTTGACCTGGCGCTGTTTGGGCATACCCATGGCGGGCAGATCAGCCTGTTTGGGCACACGCCGTTTAAGACCCTTTCGCCGGAGGTGGGGGCGCGCTACCTGAGCGGCTGGCTGGAGGAGAGCCGCGCCGCGGTGCTGGTATCCAACGGGGTGGGAACATCGGGCGCGCCGGTGCGCCTGTTCGCGCCGCCGCAGGTGCATTTGATTACGTTAAAAGCCAGGTAACGGTGGGAAAAGCTACCATATCCTCATTAAAAACAACCGCGATAAGAAACGATGGATCAAAGCGTTGTTGGAAAAGACAACGCTTTTTTAATGGAAAAAATGGGAATACAATCAGGAGGATTGAGCAAAAACTTCTTGACAGTTGCCAAGGGATTTCATACAATAAATACTGGCTTACGTTGCCACTTATTTCGCAGGAGATAATGAAATTTATGTCTTATGTTACGTTTGTACCTCAGGCGCCGGTGGGAGAAAGCGCCGATCCCGGGATTTTTGTGCAGGGCACGCATGTGCCCGCACCGCTGGTGGAGGCCAGCGGCGTGTGGCTGAGCACGGCGGGAAGCGCAATACTGCTTAACGAGAACTACCGCCTGTCCACATGCGAGGCGCCGCTGTGGCTGGTTGTGGACGACGGAACGATCATCTTTGAATACAGGGACATGGAGCTGCCCTTGAAAAAGGGCGAGTGCGTGGTGATTCCCGCGCAGACGGAGGGCTGCATGCTGAAGGACGCCAAGGATGCGCGCCTGCTGTGGCTGACCGTGGAGGGGCCGCTTACCGAGGGCTTTATGCGCCAGATGAACGCCTTTAACCGCGTGCCGGCCAAGCAGGGCATGCTGCCCAGCATGGTGATTTTGATCCGGCAGATTGTGCAGGTGCTGGTGCGCCATACCGGCACGGGCGAGGCCAGCTATCAGCTTGGGCAGCTGCTGTGGGGCCTGATTGCGGCGCACTCCGGCCAGAGCGTGGCCACCAGCGCCACCCTCAGCCACGAAATTGCCCGCGTGGTGGACGCGCTGCGCGCCTGCCGCTACCGCGACGCGTTCAGCCTGGCAGATATGGCGGCCATCAGCCGCATGCCGGTGGAAACCTTCCGCAAGCGCTTTACGGCGGAATTGGGCATTTCGCCGCTTGGCTACCTGCAATTTTTGAAGATGGAGCGCGCCAAAACGCTTTTGCGCGACGGCATGAGCGTGCGCCAGACGGGTGTGGAGATCGGCATGCCGGATCCCTACCATTTCAGCAAGCAGTTTAAGCACATTGTGGGCATGAGCCCCACGGCGTACCTGAAGCATGTGGGTACGGGGGACAGGCCGCTTCCCGGCAAAAATGCCGAAATGTAACCGCTTACAGCACCTTTTGCCCCCTTGCATGGGGCAAAAGTTATGCTATACTACTGCATGCGGGCCGCTGGGGCCCGTCAAGCAGAGCAAGGAGTGATTGCGTTGATTAATAAAATCGGTATTTTAACCAGCGGCGGCGACAGCCCGGGCATGAACGCGGCGGTTGTAAGTGTGGCGCGCTGCGCAAACGCGCTGGGCATCCAGCTGATGGGTATCAAGCGCGGGTATAACGGCCTGCTGGGCCTGAGCGACAACCCGGATGACGATATCGTAGCCTTGGACTTGGAAACGGTGCTGGATATTGCCGACCAGCGCGGCACCTTTTTGCGCACCGCCCGCTGCGATGAGTTCCGCAAGCCCGAGGTGCAGCGCCAGTGCGCCGACAACCTGCGCAAGCTGGGCATTGACGCGTTGGTGGTCATCGGCGGCGACGGCAGCTTTAACGGCGCCATGCATCTGTGCGAGCTGGGCATCCCCTGCGTGGGCATTCCCGGCACCATCGATAACGACCTTGGATACACCGAAAGGACGCTTGGCTTTGATACGGCGGTAAACGTGTGCGTGGAGGCCGTGCGCTCCATCCGCGCGACCAGCCGCAGCCATGACCGCCCCGCCGTGGTGCAGGTGATGGGCCGCAACGCGGGCGATATCGCCATGAAAACGGCCATGGCCACCGGCGCGGAAATGGTGATTGTGCCCGAGATGGACTGGGATGTGGACGTGCTGGCCGCGCGCCTGAACGGCCTGATTGCCAAGGGCAACACCCGCGCCACGCTGGTGATTGGCGAGCATTGCTGGCATAAGATGAAGGAGTTTGACTGGCGCAAGTTCCTCAACGACAACGGCAAGACCGTGTATCCCGGGGAACCCATCAACGCCGAGCGCCTCGCCAGCATTTTGAAGCGCAAGTGCGGCATGATTGAGGCGCGCGCCACCGTGATTGGCTACACCCAGCGCGGCGCCCAGCCCACCGCGGAGGACAGCGCCTTTGCCTTTGAGGCGGGCCACCTGGCGGTGCAGCTTTTGAACCGCGGCATTACCAACCAGGCCATCGGCGTTCGCCATGGGCGCGTGTTCAACATGCCTTTTGCGGATGCGCTGCTGATGAAGAAGCACTTTGACCGCGAAACCTACGAGCTGATTAACTCGCTGTAAGCGGATGAGGAGCCGCGGCGCAAGCCTGATGTTTGTTGAATGACAAGGAAAACTCGCTCTCGATGAAATCTGAGAGCGAGTT
Source organism: Clostridiales bacterium (assembly GCA_022769795.1). Taxonomy (GTDB): domain Bacteria; phylum Bacillota; class Clostridia; order Christensenellales; family Aristaeellaceae; genus Limiplasma. The sequence goes on along the minus strand of JALEIQ010000309.1, from coordinate 3,361 downwards.
TTTTGTATGCCAGGGGCTCCGCCCCTGGACCCCGGCAGGGGGCTGAGCCCCCTGCACCCCGCGAAGTGCCCGCGCAATGCGCGGGCAAAAACGGGATTCCTAAGGGAGAAGCTATATAAAGCTTGAATGTTAATATGCGTTGCTTGTAGCAACGGGCAATTCCTCATACAATAGCGATAGCGACTAAAAGAAAGCGAGGCTATCCCTAATGTTAAACGAAAACATCAAAGCAATCAGAAAATCAAAGGGGCTTTCACAAGAGGAGCTTGCTATCAGGCTGAATGTCGTGCGACAAACGATCTCGAAATGGGAAAAAGGATTATCGGTTCCTGATTCCGATATGTTGCTCTCCATATCGGAAGTGTTTGAAACACCCGTAAGCACTTTGCTTGGAGAAACTGTTACTGAGTCAAAGGTTGATGACTTAAAAGCGATTTCCGAAAAGCTGGAGATTATAAACTTGCGGCTCGCGCAAAGGAAGATCACAAGACGAAAAGCAATTGGCTGGCTATTTATAGTAGTGCTTGCGGTTATAGTAGCAATTTTTGCAGCCTTAATAGAATTCAACAGTTCTTACTTGGGTTGGGATTATAGCGACGCTGAAATCGCCGTTGCCGGAGCAGCTTTTCACGCATTTGAATGGCTGTTTGTCAGGTTAGCGCCGATTATCCTTATAGGGGCGGTTGTTGGAATTTTCTTAACGCGGAAAAAAGCATAAACTTGCTCTACTCTTAGGGGTACAGTTCAGACTTCAAAAAGATAAGCAACAATCAGACTGTGGGAGGCGGAGGCTCCCGCGCGCCAGGGGCGTTGCCCCTGCACCCCGCGAATTTGCCCGCGCAAAGCGCGGGCAAAAACGGGATTCCTAAGGGCGAAGCCCTTAGGCGGAGGGTGTGGGAGGCGGTGCCTCCCGCATGCGCCGGGTACGCATCCCCCGTATCAAGCGAATTTGCCCGCGCAATGCGCGGGCAAAGATGGGATTCCTAAGGGCGAAGCCCTTAGGCGGAGGGTGTGGGAGGCGGAGCCTCCCGCGCACTCCCCGTGCGCGCTCCACGCCGTTACAAATCGTCCGCATCCTGCACGGGATGCCCGCCGTCCCGGGCCGTGCCGGTGTAGCTGCCGAGCACGTCGGTGCTTTGGGGCTCGTCGGCCATATGGGACAGATCGCAAAGCGTTTTGGGATTTGGCTTAGGGGCGGAAGGTTTTTGCATGCTGCTGCCTCCTTGCGCCGCGCTGGGCGGCGGTTTGAGCATAGCATGCGCGAAACGCCCGGAGGTTATGCGTCCTCAGGGGTGGGCGGTATAGCGCACCTCCACCATAGCGGTGGCGGATAGCCCGGCGCACGGCCCGGCAAGAGAACCGTCCGTGGCGGAGGGCTGCGGGGTAAGACCGGTTTCGGTTACGCTGCACAGCTCGTCCAGCGTAAGGCCCGCGGCCTGGGCCAAAAGCCGCGCCTTGCGCACGGCGTCCCCGGTGGCCTGGCTGAGCGCCTGGTTGTAGGCCTCGTCATAGGAGGAGCTTTCAAAGCTTAGCTCGTAGCTGGACTGCGCGCCGCAGGAAATGGCCGCGTCAATCACCTCGCCCAGGCGGGCGGTATCGCGCACGCGCACCACCAGGGTGCTGGCAAGGCTGTAACCGGCGGGGGTTTCCTTTTCGCTCAGCTTGGTATACTGGTAGTTGTACACGGTGTCCACATCATAGCAGGAGCTGTAAATATCCTCGTGGGAAACGCCTATTTGCTCCAGTGCGGAGGAAAGCGCCTCCAGCACGCCCGCGTACTGCTCCTGCGCTGCGCTCACGGTTGCGCCGGAGGCCTTCACGCCCAGGGTGAGCATGGCGATATCCGCCTCCAGCGCCACGCTGGCCGAGCCAGTGGCGCAGATCACGGTTTTGGCGGATTCGGCCGGGGGAAGGGACTCGGCGGGAGCGACGGATTCGGCCAGCGCGCAAGGCGCGGCCAGTGTGAGCGCAAGAATGCTTAACAGCGCGAACAGGCGTTTCAAATGTTATTCCTCCCCTGATGACGTATCGTTTCGTTTTGCGGCGCGACGGCGGCGCAAAACCAGCCACACAACGGCGGCGATCACGGCCACGGACAGAATCCAGGGCAGCGCCATCACCACAAAGACCAGCATATCGCGCAGGAAGCGTCCCATCCATTCAACCGAGGCGCCCAGCGCCGCGCGCACGCGCTCGCCCAGGCCTATGCCGGTGGCCGAGGCGCTTTGGGCGGCGGTTTCCTCCATGAGGGTGACGCTTACGGCGCTCATGTCCGCCTGGCGGTCGATATCGCGCTGGGAGGTTTCGTAGCGGTCGATTTGATACTGGGTATCGGAGATGGCCGTTTCAATCTGAATCAGGCTTTCCACGTCCTCGGCCTGCTTGATAAGCTCGTTCAAGCGGGCAAGCTTGTCGCGCAGGGTTTGCAGGCGGGCGGCGTTATCGGTGTACTGCACGGTCATATCGGTGGTGCTTTCGGAGCGGTCGGTTACGCGGCCAATGCCAGAAACCCCGTTCAGGAACGCATCCAGCTGCTGCGACGGCACGCGCAGGCTCATATGCAGGCGGCGGGGCGTATCGCTTTGGATGTCGCCGTACTGGTAGAGGCTTTCGATATAGCCGTTCATGTTTTCCACAAGCGCCTTCACGCGCTCGCTGTCCGTGTCAAAATCCGTTGAGCGAAGGGTGAGATCGGCGGTGCGCACGAGCTTGCGCTCGCTTTGCGCCTGCGGGGCCAGCCCGGAACCGCCGTCCAGGCCGTTTTCAGCCGCATCCATCACGGCGTATTCGGAAACGGCATCCTCCATATCCGAGGAAGCGGAATAGAGCGCGCCTGCCACGGAGTCCTGCTGGCTTGAGCGGGACATGGACGAACCGGCGGTTTGCTTGGCTGCGGGGCGAACGGCCGGAGCGGAAACGCCGTTGAGGCCGGGCTGGGCCGAGCCGACCCACAGGCTGCCCGCGACCAGCACCACGGCGGCGCATACCGGCGCGAAAACGCGCCAGAAGGATTGCTTGCTTCGGGGCTTTTGTGTCATTTGAAGGCTCTCCTCTCGTCTGACGGCGGCGCGCCAGCCGGTTTCAAACCCGGCGGGCACGTCCTGCGCGTGATACAGGCGGCTTAACGCCTGCTCAAGTTCGTCATGGCCGGTATGCATGCGTAAGCCTCCCTTCACAATGAACAAACGAGCGAAATGCCAAAAGGTTCCCGGAAATTTAGGGCTCCAGCCGGGCGCGCAGGGCCGCCTTGGCGCGGCTTAACCGGCTTTTTACCGTGCCCTCGCGCAGGCCGGTGGCGCGGGCGATTGCCTCATAGCTCATGCCCTCGCCGTAAAACAGGGCGATAAGCGCCTGCTGCTCC
>JALEIQ010000295.1 GCA_022769795.1 Clostridiales bacterium | reverse complement strand
AAACCTGAAATTCCCTATTGACAAAGAGAAATGCAGTTACTATAATACGCTTATAGTTGTTTATACGTCTAAACAAGAAAGGGGCTGTGCCAAGATGAAATCCGACCGGATCCTGGCTTCGGTACTGATGGCCTTCTCGCTCGCGGTTTTCCTGTATGCGCGCGAATGGCAGATGGAAGCAGGATTGTATCCCCGCGCGATCGCCGTGCTGATCTTTGTTCTCTCCGCCTTTTTGTTCATCAAGCCGCAGGATGAAACCAAAAAATCATTCAAAGGCATGCTCAGCGAGGTGGCTGCAAACTGGAAAATAATCGCCGTTCTGGCTCTGACGATCGCCTTTATCGCCTCCATTGAGGTGCTGGGCTTCTTCGTCGCCCTGCCCATCTATCTGGTAGCCGTCATGATGCTGATGGGGCTTCGCAGCGCAAAAACCATCGCGCTGTCTACCGTTATCATCACCGCTATCATCTATCTGGTGTTCGTAGTGCTTTTGAGCATTCGCATCCCCATCGCGTTCTGGATGCTGTAGGAAAGGAAGTGGAACCATGATCGAACAACTGTGGAATGGTATTCTTTTGGCGCTGGATCTTCCGGTGCTCGTAGCGATCCTTATCGGCTCGATCGCCGGAACGATCGTCGGCGCGCTCCCTGGCCTTTCTTCCACGCTGGGCGTGGCGCTGCTGATCCCCTTCACCTTTGGTCTTGACGCGCCTGTGGCCTTTGGCTTGCTGGGCGGCATGTACTGCTCCTCCATCTACGGCGGCTCCATCACCGCCATCCTCATCAACACACCCGGCACGGGCGCGGCGGCTGCCACCACGCTGGACGGCTATCCCATGACGGTCAAGGGCGAGGGCGGCAAGGCGCTGGCAACGGCCATCTGGTCGTCCTTCTTTGGAGGTATTTTCTCCACCTGTGCGCTGCTGCTTATCGCGCCGCCGCTTTCTCAGGTAGCGCTGCGCTTCGGCCCGCCGGAAACCTTCATGGTCAGCCTTTTCGGCCTCACCATCATCGCCTCCGTTTCCTCCGGCTCCATGCTCAAGGGCATCCTTTCCGGTCTGATTGGCCTTTTGATTGGCACGGTTGGCATGGATCTGCAGATCGGCTTCGGCCGCTTCACCTTCGGCCGGTTCGAGCTGTACAACGGCGTGGAGCTGGTGCTTGCGCTGGTGGGCTTCTTCTCCATCCCGGAAGCCCTCAACATGGTTCGCGACAAAAAGAAGGAGAACGAGTATCACAAGCTGGAAGTGGGGCAGATATCCCTGAGCCGCAAAGAGGCAAAGTTGCTCCTGCCCACATGGCTGCGTTCCTCCGTCATCGGCACGCTGATCGGCATCATCCCGGGCGTAGGCACGCCGGTGGCCTGCTTTGCCGCTTATAACGAGGGCAAACGCTGGTCCAAAAACAAGGATCGCTTCGGCACGGGCGTCATCGAGGGCGTCGCCGCGCCGGAGGCTGCCAACAACGCCGTGGAGGGCGGCTCCATGGTGCCGCTGCTCTGCTTGGGCATTCCCGGCAGCGCGCAGACGGCCATCTATCTGGGCGCGCTGATGATTCAGGGCATCAATCCCGGCCCGTCCATGTTCCAAGGCTCCACCGCAGCAACCACCTATTCCATCATCTTCGGCCTGATGCTGGCCAATATCGTCATGCTCATCATCGGTCTGGTTGGTATCAAAGCTTTCCTGCGCGTCCTGAGCATAAAGAAAGCCATCATGGTGCCCTTGATTATCACCTTTGCCATCATTGGTTCCTACGCGCTTAACTACCGAGTATTTGACGTGGGCGTGATGCTGCTGCTGGGCGTGGTTGGCTACCTTATGCGCAAGAGCGGCCTGCCCATCGCCCCGGCGGTCATCGCTATCATTCTTGGCCCTATCGGCGAGGACGCATTCCTGCAGTCCGCCACCATCTTCCGCGGCAATCTGTGGCTGTTCTTCACCCGTCCCATCTGCCTGTTCTTCATCGTGGTCACCGTCGCCTCCATCGTTTTTACGGTGCGCGGTCATCTGAAGAAAAAGCAGAGCACTTCCCCGAATTGACAGTGCCGCTCGCGCGCTGCAAGAATAAACAAATCAAGGAGGATCCCATCATGAAAAAACTGACTGCTCTGATCCTTGCCCTGATGCTGCTCACCGCCCCTACGGCGTTCGCAGCGGACTATCCTACTCGCTCCATTGAAACGCAGGTTGGCTACGCCGCAGGCGGTGCGTCCGACATCATCGCCCGCATCGTGGCGGACTACCTCAGCCAGGAGCTGGGTGAATCCGTGGTGGTGCAGAACTACGCCGGCGCCGGCGGCGAGATCGCCTACACGGGCGTGGCCACCGCCCACAAGGACGGCTACACCCTGGGCTACATCAATGCCCCCGCCACCATGTCCATCCCTCTCAACCGCAAGGTGAACTACACCATGGATGACTTCGCCTTCATTGGCAACGTCATCTATCATGAGAACCTCATCGCGGTTTCTTCCGACGGCCCCTACAAGAACGTTGACGAACTCTTTGCCGCCGCCAAGGCCAATCCCGGCACCATCACTATCGGCAACTCCGGCGCCTACGCCGACGACCACCTTGCTTCTCTCAAAATGCAGTTCGAAACCGGCCTTACCTTCGTGGACACCATGTTCCAGGGCAGCGCTCCCTCTCTGGTAGCTCTGATGGGAAACCACATCGACTGCGTGGTCTGCAACGTGGCTGACGCCGTGCAGAAGAGCAAGGACGGCCAGATCGTGGTAGTGGCTACCATGGGTGCTGAGCGCAATCCGCACTTTCCCGATGCTCCCACCCTCAAGGAAATGGGCTATGACGTGCTCATGGGCAACTACACCACGCTGGCCGCTCCCGCTGGCACCCCGGACGAGGTGCTGGACGTCCTGCGCAACGCGCTGGAAAAGGTCTGCACCAGCGAAGCCTACCTGAAGGCCGCCGGTGAGGACGCCGGTCTGCCCATTCAGTACTACAACGCCGAAGAGAGCGAAGCCATCTACAAGGACGCCAACATCGCCCTTGAGCAGCTGTGGAAGGATCTGAGCCTGCCCACCGGCAACTAAGTCCTACCCTCTCTGACGAAGGAGTAACAGAATGAAGAAAAACTATGATGTGATCGTGCTGGGCGGAGGAACCGCAGGCGTAATCGCAGCCATCGCATCGGCGCGCAGCGGCGCAAGCACGCTGGTGATCGAAAAGAACAGCTATCTGGGCGGAACGGCCGTGACCGGTCTCCCCTTTCTGGGCATGTACGACGGCAACGACAAGCGCGTCAACGCCGGCATCGTTCAGGAATTCGTAGAGCGCATGAAAGCTGAGGGCGGCTCGCTGGACGGCTGCTTCGGCGCGACATGGATGGATAAGAACTACCGTTTCTCCATCACGCCCTACGAGCAGGAAACCTACAAATATGTCGCACAGGAGATGCTGATGGAAGCCGGTGCAGAGGTGTTGTTCCACACCTTCATCAGCGATATCTTCATGGACGGCGAGCACATTCAGGGTGTGGAGGTCGTCAACAAGACAGGCCGCGGCCTCTACACTGCCAAGGTGTATGTGGATACCACCGGCGACGCGGACATCGCCTTCCGCTGTGGCGTGCCCATGGTGGAAAAGAAGCACAAGCAGAACGCTTCCATGCTGTTCCGCCTGGGCGGCGTGAACACAGCCAGGCTGTATGAATCCCTGCAGAAGGGCGAAGGTATCACTGGCTGGGGCGAATGGCACAACCGCATTCTGCGCGGGCCGCGTCTGGATGATCCGGAGGAGGGCCTCATCCACATGGCGGGTCACTTCGTGGGCCCCAAGGGAGAGGAAGTCACCTTCACCGCCATCTCGGCCATGTCCGATCAGCTCTATGTCAACGCCACCCGCACTGTGGGCGTGGACGGCACGCTGGCAGAGGATCTGTCCATGGCGGAGGTTTCCGAGCGCCGCCATGTGCACGATCTGGTAGCGACTCTGCGCAAAAATGTCCCCGGCATGGAAAAATGCTATCTGCTCTACACCGCGCCAGTGGGTATCCGCGAAAGCCGCAACATCATCGGCGACTACCTACTGGAGAAGGAGGACGTGCTGGGCGCGCGTCAGTTTGAGGACAGCGTGGTGCGCGGCGCATATCCTATTGATATCCACGATCCGCACGGCGGACGCACCCAGTTCCAGTTTATCAAGGATGGCGGCTCCTATTCCATCCCCTACCGCTGCTTCCTGCCCAAGGGCGTTGAGAATCTTTTGGTCGCAGGCCGCTGTCTATCCGCCTCGCACGAGGCCATGGGCACGGCCCGCATCATGGGCGCTGTGATGGGTCAGGGCCAGGCCGTGGGCACCGCAGCCGCCATAGCCGTCAAGGCCGGCGTGCTTCCGCGTGAGATCGATGTACCTACTCTGCAAAAGGCGCTTGTGGATGCAGGCGCTCTCATCTGACAAATGCTTTCATACAAAACGGCCCCGGTGAAGATCCTTTCTTCACCGGGGCTCATTGATAAAAAGGAAACCACCAGCTATGCTGGTGGACAAAAAGGCTTTAGCTATAGAAAGAAAAACCTCCAATTGTTAGAATGTAGAGGGTTTGCCGACCGCTACAAAAACAAAAGGAGGATTAAAATGGACTATAATA
>JALEIQ010000270.1 GCA_022769795.1 Clostridiales bacterium | reverse complement strand
AGGTGGATGTCGCGAGTTCGAATCTCGTCTACCGCTCCACACACGGTGCCATAGCCAAGTGGTAAGGCGAAGGTCTGCAAAACCTTTATTCTCCGGTTCAAATCCGGATGGCACCTCCACCTCATCACCTCTATGGTTGATGCAAAACGCTGTTTGGGGCGCTTTTCGTAACGAAGGCGCCCCAAACAGCGTTTTTGCATCAAAATTGAATCATTGATTTCGTTAAGCGGCGTGGTCCTATCGACTACGCCGTTTTTGTGCTTGCTTTCGGGTGTAAGGCGGCCCTTATCATTCCACGACTGTATATCCTGCATCAGCAAGCGCTTGTATTGCCTTTTGAAATTTTTCTTTTTTTGTCAAAATATAATCCGTATTAAATGTTGAGATTGCAAAGATTCCTATTTCATTCTCCGCTAAAATCTTTGAAATCTTGGATAATATTCCTATCAATGAAAAATCTAAAATTCCCTGTATACGAAAGGCTTTCCAGTTATCATCCCTTTCGGTCACATTAGGCGGCACATCACATGTAAGGCATACTAATGAATTTTCTTCATCCGTTTTTTCGATAAATAAATATTCTGCGCTTAAATCTACAAGTGAATAATCTACAACTTTACAAACCGAAAAATCATCATCAATCTTTTTTATTTCCATAACAATCGCCTCCGCATATTTCGATTTGTCTTTCAAATATGAAATGAGTATACCGTGGATTTATGAAAAAGTCTACCTCATAGACAGGAAAAAGAAGCGGCATGAGCATTCCATACCGCTTTCCGAGCGCGCTTCTATTGCAAAGCCGGTTTTCCGCGCCCTGTATGGGTCTAGAAAACCGGCTGCTTTCTTATTTTATCGCGTTATATCTTTTCCGGCAGCGCTTCAAGCGCCTCCAGGCCATGGGTTCCGTATTGGGCGCGAATAGCCTTCAGGCCGTCAAGCAGCCGCTGTTCCTGGCTGCTGTCCAGCCTTGCAAACGGCGCGCGCACATAGCCGAAATCGTGCCCCATCCATTGCAGCATCTTTTTCATTGCGGAAAAATAGGGAAACTCCAGCACAAAGAGGATAATAGCGTCCGCAACCCGCTGGCATTCCGCCGTGCGCGCCAGATCGTTGGCCTTGACCGCCTGGGCAAGCTGCAAAAAGATTTCCGGGATGACGTTGTAGAACGAGCCAATAATGCCATCCGAGCCAAAGGCAAAGCCAGACATGGCCATTTCGTCGCAGCCGGAATAGATCATGAAGGAGGAACCCAGCTCCCGCTTCAGCCGCATAATCTCGTGATGTGTGGGAAGCGTGTACTTCATGCCCTTTACATTCGGCAGGGCGGCAAGGCGTTTCACACAGTCCGTACTCACGGTCCCGGCCAAGGCGATGTTGTAGATAATCATGGGCAAGGGCGTGGCGTTGCTCAGCGCCTCATAATAGGAAAAAATCTCATCCTCAGAAAAGCGGAAATAGAACGGCGGCACCGAGGAAATCGCATCCGCGCCAGCCTTGTAGGCATGCTCCGCCAGGCGGATGGATTTTTGGGTGCCAATATCGCCTACGTGCACAATGAGCGGTATGCGTCCGTTTACCTGGTCGATTACGGCTTCCACCACGGCGCAGCGTTCCGAAGCGTCCATCAAAAAGGCTTCGCCTGTGCTGCCGGTAAGATAGAGCGCGTCAACCCCTTTGTTAACCAAAAATTCCGTGAGCCCGCGCTGCCTGGCTTCGTCAAACGCCCCGTTTTCATCAAAGCATGTCATCATTGCGGGAATCACGCCGCGAATCTCTTGAATATCCTTCAAAGTTACCTTCCTCCGATTTGCTTATTGCTGCTTTTCCATGGACGGGCGCTCAATCTCGGCGAAGTGGTCGTACATCAGCCTGGAGGCCAGCGCGCCGTCGCGGGCGCACACTGCGGCCAGGATGCGGCGGTGATCGTCAATGGTTTTGCGCGTCCCCTCCACGGTTCTGGGCTGCCCGCGGCGCAGGTGCTCGTTCACCTCAAGATCGCGGAACGTCGTCCAGAAAATGTGGCACAGCGTGGTGAGCATGCGGTTGTCTACCACGGAATACAACGTTTCGTGAAATTGGCCGTCCACCTCGTAGGTAGGCGCTTCGGCCTCGGCCAGCTTTTCCCATTCGGCAAGGATTTCCTCGCAGCGCTTGAGATGCGCCTCCTGTACCCCCTCAACGATGCGCGGCATCAGCGAGCTCTCCAACTGCCTGCGCAGGTCGTAGAGATCCAACACAATGCTCGGGTCCAATACAAAGCTATAATCAAAGATATCCCCAATCGCGTCCAGGTTAAAATCGCGCAGAACCAGCCCGATTCCATGCCGGATTTCAATCAGGCCGATGCTTTCCAGCGCGTGCGTCGCCTCGCGCACACAGCTTTTGCTGATTTCCAGAGCGGCGGCAATATCGCCCTCGCACGGCAGCATATCGCCGGATTTAAGCCCCTGGCTCACAATCAGGTTTCGAATGTATTCTCTTACCAGCGTAGTGTTGTTTTTCTTTCGCGACATGCGGCTGCGCTCCTTGCTATATATTAGGGTTTGGAAAACAGTTCTATTTTTTACCCTTTAACACCTGCCGAAATATTCATGCCGTCGATGATTTTGTTCTGAAAGCAGACGTAAATCAGCAGTGTGGGAAGGAATGAGATAACCGCCCCGGCAAGCGCAACGCCCATTCCCCCATTTTCACCGCGGGTGGCGGATGAGAAGATATTGGACAGCCCCAGCTGAAGGGTGTACATCTTATCGCTGCGCGTTACGATGAGGGGATAGAGAAAGTCGTTCCACTGGTTCACAAAATTAAATGTGACCAATACCACCAGCGCAGGCTTGGTTTGAGGCAGAATCACATTCCAATAGGTGCGCAGAAGGCTGGCTCCGTCAATTCTGGCGGCCTCGTCAAAGTCCATGGGAAGGGCCTGCATGTACTGCATAAGCAGGTAAATGCCAAACGCATCCGAGAAGAACGGGAGCCAGGCCCAGTAGGTGTTTAGCAGCTTCACCTCCGAAAAGATGATAAACAAAGGCAGGATGCGCGTTTGAATGGGAATCACCAGCAAAAGCATGGTAAGGGAAAGCAGCGTTTTTCTGCCTCGAAACTGCGTGCGTCCAAAGCCGTAGGCGGCCATGGAACACAAGGCTGCCTGGAGCAGGCTGGTTCCAACGGAAATAACCACGCTGTTCCACGTCCAGCGCCCAATGGGATTTTTCTGGAACAGGTAGACGTAATTGCTCAGGCTGATTTCCTCGGGCCACAGCTCCACAGGATACGGCATGGTAACCAGATTGGGATGAAGCGCCTCGATAAGAAGGATATAAAACGGAAAAACAACGGTTACGCCAACGAGCGCCAGCACCAGGATGCGAAGGGCTTTGCGAAGGTTTCGCGTTTTGGAAATGCCAAATTCCACGTTTTCTACCCCCTTTCACGAAGAATGCGCTTTTCCAGCGTGGTAATCAGCAGGAACACCGCCACGCTGATTACCGCGATGGCACTGCCATAGCCGATATTATAGGAAGAAAACGCCTGCTGGTACAGATAGTAGGTAACGGTCATGGTGGAATAATCCGGGCCGCCCTTTGTAAGCAGATAGGGCTGCACAAACATCTGGAACGACCATGTGGTAACCATAACCACGCACAACGTGGTGGTAGGCTTAATCTGCGGAAGCGTAATATGCCAGAATGTGCTCAACCGGCCGCTTCCATCGATGGCGGCGGCCTCGTAGAGGTTGGTATCCACCGTTTGCAGCCCGGCCATAAACATGAGCACGGTATAGCCGCAGTTTTTCCAGATGGATAGCAGCACCAGCGATGGCATCGCCCAGTCAGGATCCAGCAGCCAGGGAGCCTTTGCGATTCCAAAGCCGCCTAAAATGCTGTTGAACAGGCCGATATCATAGTCGAAAAACCATTGCCATACCACGATGACCACCACATACGAGGTGATGACCGGCACATAGTACAGAGAACGGAAAAACGACATGAGCCTGCCCTTGTGGTTGAGCATCATGGCCAGCAGCAGGGAAAGAACAATGGTAGGAAACACATACATCAGCGCGTATTGCAGCGTGTTGGACAGGGAACGCAGCGCGATAGAATCGGAGAAGAAGCGCTGGTAGTTTTTTAGCCCGGCAAACGTGGGCGCGGATAGAGCAGACCAGTTTTGCAGGCTGTACCAAACGTTCGCAGCCGTAACCGCAAGGCCAAAACCGCCCAGGATGATGACGGAGGGCAAAACAAACCAGAAGCCGCTCTCATAGCCGCGCCGCTTGGTCAGGGTGTTTTTCATTTGGCGGCGTCTCCTTTGTCAGAATGCGTTTTCTTCGATGCCGCGCACCAAAGAGGAGGGCTCGCCGGGCAGCGGCATATAGACCCGCTGGCAGCCGCGGCGTTTGGATTCATAAATCGCCATGATGATCTCCAGAGCGGCGCGTCCGTCCAACCCGGAGGAGGTGGGGCTTTGCCTGCCGGAGCGCACGCAGTCAACCAGCTCGCGGTAGGCCTCCACATAGGCGTACAGCTTGGCGGGCGCTTCGGGATAGGGAACCTGCACAAGCTCCTTAAAATTGCTGGCGTATTTGCTGTCCTCATATTTCCAGAGATACGCCTCGTTGGTATAGAGCAGCATTTTGCCCTTGGAGCCCTGCACCTCCAGCTCAAATCGCATGTAATCGGTGCGTTCGTTCACAAGCGTAGAGCCGTAAACGCCGTTTTGAAAGCGCATGATGGAATAGGCCGCGTCCTCCACGCAATCCGTGGGCCTGGCGCGTTCCACATCGCTGAGCACCCACTCCACGTCGCCTGCCAGGTAGCGCATAATGTCAAACAGATGCGTCGCGTCGTGCAAAAGAGGCCCCTCAAACTGGGACTGCCAGTTTTTATTGGGCTTGCAGCCCTCGCACACGCCTACCATGGCGTTGATATCGCCAATCTCGCCGCGCTCAATCATGGCCTTCGCGGAACGGTACAGGGCGTTAAAACGGCGGTTATGCATGGTCATGAGAATGGTTCCGTTGGCCTGGCAGGCCTTGAGCATGCGGTCGCTGTCCTCAAGGGAGAGGGCGAGCGGCTTTTCGCACAGAATGCCCTTTACGCCCGCGTTTGCCAAATCCACAACGATCTGCGCATGGGTTTCAGGATTGGTGCATACGCCCACAAGATCGATTTTTTCCTCGCGCACCATTTCAAGATAGTTGGTATAGGCCTTGCGGGTATGAAAGCGCTCCTGGAAGGCCACGGCGCTCTTTTCGCTGCGCGAGGCTCCGGCAACCAGCTCCACATCCTCAAGCTGGGCCAGCGCCCCGGCGTGGGTACATGGATGATCGCGCTTCACATCGTCCTCAAGCGTCCAGGCGATTCTGCCAAGGCCCACGATTGCGGCACGGTATTTTTCCATTGTAACAACCTCCTTACCTGCCTGCCAGCGCCCGGTTCATTTGGGCGAGCAGTTCAAAATTGCGTTTGGTTTCCTCAAAGGAAACGGGCGGCCTGCCGGTGTCGATCATGTTCAAAAAGGCCTCCATCGTGCCCTTAAAGCCGCCATAGGCGTTATCAACGTTCCATTCAGGGCGGCCCGTATATTCGTTATCCATATTGTTGATGAACGCATGCGTAGGCGTGATTGCCTCAACGGAATAATCGGTTCGATCCGTTGCGCAAAGCAGGGAAACGGTGCCGATGGAGCCATCCTCATAGAGAAGCGTAAGCGCGTAGTTATCATCACATTGGGCTTGGGGATAATAGCACTTGGTAGAGGCGCCGGTGATGCGCGCGACGGGCTTTTTCATGAACATGTTGAGAAGCTCCACGGCATGAATCCCGATATCGGTGAGCATGCCTCCGCTTTGGGTGGGATCGTCATGCCAGCGCTTGACCGGATTCTCCAAAAAGAACTTCATGGTATGGTAAACCGTTACATGACAGCGCACAACCGTTTCGCCGGTTTTGGCAACGTCGTTTGCCATTTGGATGTAGGTGGGCGCAAGCCGCAGGGGGCTTAGGGAGAACACCTTGGCATTCCTGTATTCATTCAAAAACGCCAGCGCCTCATCCGTGCTGTGGGAAAGCGGCTTTTCCAGAAACGCGGGAATGCCGCGCTTGATAAACGGCAGGGCCAGCGGAATATGATCGCAATTCCGGCTGTCAATCAGCACGCCGTCTACGTCGGGATAGGCGGCGATATCCCTGACCACCTCGCAGCCAAAGCGCCCGGCGTAGGCGCGCGCGTTTTCCTCTGTGTAATCCCAAACGAAGCAGACCGAAGCGCCGAGCTCCTTGAGCAGGGGCGCGTAGAAATACGGATTGTTCAGACCAAGTCCAACAACGCCTATTCGTTTCATAGCGGTTTGCGATTCTCCATTCTTCAAGCGGTTTGCAAAGGAAGGGCCGGGCGCGGCGGCAGCCAGCGCCGCGCCCGGCCGTGAGGGTTACATGGCCATGAGCGCTTCAATCTTGCTCTGGGCTTCCTTCAGGCCGTCCTCCGTGGATTTGATGCCCAGAAGGATGGAGTTGAACTCCGATCCCAGGACTTCAAGAATCTCGGAATAGTGGGTATTCATGGGGCCGGTGCCGGTGGCCCATTCGGCCTGGGAGGCAATGTAGGCCAGGCGCTCGTCGGTAAGGTAATCGGCGGAGTTGACATCCTTGCGGGGAGAGGCGAAGCCGGAATTGCTCAGAATGGTTTGCGTATTTTCCTTGTTGGTCAGGAATTTCATCCAGGCGATGGTCGCTTCGCGGTTGCCAGCCTTGGAGAACATCGCATAGGATCCGACGGTTACGTAGCCTACTTTCTTTTCGCCGGTCAGGATGGGGCCAACCTTAAAGTTGAGGTCGGGGTTGGCGTTGGTCACCTGGGTTACCTTGGAGGGCTCGGCGTCCAGCTCGATACCCACCTTGCCGGACGCAAACTCGAAGCCGCCGCCGGTCATATTGGATTTCTGGATATAGCCCTCGTCAAACAGGCTCTTGATAAAGTTGAGAGCGTTCGCGGTTTCCTGGCTGTTGATGATTACGTTGTTGTTTTCATCCAGGATATTGCCGCCAGCCTGCCATACGAAGTTCATAATGCTGGTGATGGGAGAGGGACGGTTGAGGTCATAACGGATACCGGCCTGCACAATCTCGCCGTTCGCGTCCGTTTTGGTAAGCTTTTGAGCGGCTTCCTTCAGCTCCTCCCAGGTGGCGGGAGGATTTTCGGGATCCAAACCGGCCTCAACAAACAGGTCTACGTTGTACATGTAACCCAGGGAGTTTTGCAGAATGGGCAGGGCGTATACGGCGCCATTGTAGCTGAGCGCGTTCAAGGAGCCCTCGGTATACGTGGCAGCCAGCTCCTCCTGCGTATACAAATCGGTGATGGGAACCAGGTTATCTGTAGCGGCGAAAAGCGGAACCTGGAAATCGTTAAGATAGACAACATTAGGCGCTTCCCCACCGGCGATGGCCGTCAGCATTTTTTCATACCGGCCATTCCAGGGAAGGTGCTGAATATCGATAGTTACGTTGGGATACTGCTCGTTGAAGGCCTGGATGATGGGCTCAAACATGGCCGCGTCGTCGGAGGAAAGAGGGAAGGACCACATGGTAACGGTGCCGGAGAGTTCTTCGGCACAGGCGGTTATCCCCACACAAAGGCTCATTAGCAGTACGGCAGCAGTTAGGATCGCCAAGAATTTTTTCATAAAAATGCTCCTTTCCAAAGCTTTTGTAATGTTTGTTCCGATAGGATATGTGTTATCAGATATCTGATATGATAGGAAAAACCAAAACCTCCTTTCCACCTTTGAACAAATCACGATAACACTTAGTAACTGTATGCAGTATAGCATGGACGAAAAGAGTTTGTCAACAAGCAAATTTCACCTGCCGGTTCGGCATTCGTCTGTGTTAAAATTTCCCAGTTGCATTCAAAGGGCTGCAACACACTATGACAACGGGCCAGCGTCAGGAAATAAAAAAGCAGAGTTGTCAGCCAAGACAACTCTGCTGCCGGCTCTATGCGATAAAAAGACTTTTTTACTCAAAGCCTTTATGCCGCAATAAATTTAACCCTCTGCACTACAAATTGAGGCTTAACGTTCAAAATCAAACATAACAAATTTCTTTCTGTTTGGCAGCAGGCGATCTTCTGTTTTCAATGGCCTGTATCCAATCTTCTCCATTGCCCTGGTGAGAGCTTTTTCCTCCACCTGGTAATGTGCCGCATCCAAGTCATCAAAGGCATGAAGATATGGCAAATCAGAAACCCAAGTCTTTTCGTCTGTATTTATCTGAATGATACAGGATACATATTTGGCCCCGGCTTTCAAAACGCCTTTCTGAAACGCCTCATATCCGACATATTCGATGAACAGATTCGCAATAACCAGTTCCGCTTCCGGCAGTTTACTGATTCGCTGATTATATCGCTCCTGCGGCATTCGAGGCTCTCCCCAAGCTCAGAGTACCGCTCTCTTACCGTGGCAAGAGGTTGCCAATGTCTTTTTGGTTTCTTCCATGTCCTTTTCAATCAGCGGGCGCATACTGTCCTTGTATCTTGATAAATCGGCATCCTGCAAGCATGACAATATCCTTGGGATATACTGCGGCTTTGTCAAGCCTACCTGCGCAAGAGCCTTAATACACTGTCTGGCTGTAATCGGTTTTTCATCTGTTATATGTGTGAGAAAATCAGATATGATTGAATCAAAACGGTTTTCCTCATCCCACTGAGCATTTGCCGCAAGAATATACAACACTCGATTTCTTACCAATGATTTTGGATGGTCGAGCAACGAGGCGAAGTCATCAAAATATTCGTACCATTCATCTGTTTCTTGACTTTCTGATATAATTTTATCAGAAAGAGCACAAGCATATTTATCATCTTTTGCTGTTAACTTCGCAACGATGGCTTCCTTCATCGTTATCAGCCTCCACAACTTCCGATTTGACACTTTCTCACGGCAAGTATACCATGTCATTGGAAGAAAGTACAAGGCAAAGAAAATCGACAAGCCTCTGTCGAAGCTTGTCGATTTTTCTGGTGCCGAAGGCGGGACTTGAACCCGCACGGTGTCGCCACCAACGGATTTTGAGTCCGTCACGTCTGCCATTCCATCACTTCGGCACGCAAGAATCAGTATAACACATTTTTTAGCCGTAGGCAATACCCGCCGGATGATTTTACGCGACAAACAGAAACGAAACACGTTTCCCGCATCCGGCATTTTGCGCATCCGGTCTGTTGACACCCCATCGGCTATACGCTAGAATAAGGGACGTTATGGCCCATTGAATTGCGGAGGCGAAAGGTAATGCTTGTGCCCGTTTTGCTGTTTGTGATCGGTCTTTTGTTTCTTATCAAAGGTGGCGATTGGTTTGTGGATGGCGCCACCGCCATTGCGCATCGCTTTCATGTTTCCGAGCTGCTGATTGGCGCAACGGTGGTTTCCATCGGAACCACGCTGCCGGAAGTAATGGTTTCCGCCGCCTCCGCCGTGGGCGGCCACGGCGAAATTGCCTACGGCAATGCCATAGGCTCCATCATCTGCAATACGTCGCTGATTGCAGCGCTCACCATTGCCATTCGCCCCTCCGGCGTAGATAAAAAGGCGCTCCGCATGCCGTTGGCCTTCTTCTTTATTGCAGCCGTTTTCTATGCGTTTACCGCCTATCTCTCCGGGTATTTCAGCCGCGCAATTGGGCTTGTGCTGCTGGCGATGTTCGCCGTATACCTGTACCTGACCATTTCCCAGGCGCGCAAGGAAGCCGCCGCGCCGGTGCAAACCGCGCCGGAGGCTGCCCAGGAACCGCTCTGGCGCGAAGTGCTGCTGCTGGTTACCGGCGCTGCGCTGATTGCCGCGGGCGCGCGCCTGCTGGTGGATAACGGCACGCTGATCGCACAGGCTCTGGGCGTGCCGGAATCCGTGATTGCGCTCACGTTTGTGGCGCTGGGCACCTCGCTTCCGGAGCTGGTAACGGCGGTTACATCACTCATCAAGGGGCACAGCGCGCTTTCGCTGGGCAATATTATCGGCGCAAACCTGTTTAATCTGGTGCTGGTTAGCGGCGTAGCGACCACGCTCGCGCCCTTCGCCCTGCCGCAGGGCAAAACCAT
This sequence comes from Clostridiales bacterium, assembly GCA_022769795.1. Taxonomy (GTDB): domain Bacteria; phylum Bacillota; class Clostridia; order Christensenellales; family Aristaeellaceae; genus Limiplasma. The sequence goes on along the minus strand of JALEIQ010000270.1, from coordinate 7,883 downwards.
CGGCGGGATGAACGCCTCGCTTGTGGTGGATATGCCGCTGATGTTTGTGGTAATGCTGCTTATCACCGTGCCTGCGCTGCGCAAGGGCCGCCTTTCCCGGTGGCAGGGCGTTACGCTGCTGTGCCTGTACGCCGCCTTCTGCATGTTCCAATTCTTCCTCTAAACCGGGGAGCCTCTTATCCATGATGACGGATTTAAGCGCGCTGTACCACCCCATTACGGCCACGCCCCTCAGCCCCGCCCAGCGCATTGTTGAGGCAGCGCCCAGCCAGGCGCTTCGCCCCTATGTGCGCTGCTTTTGGCAGGAGGGCGAGGCTTGCGCTCCCACGCTTGTGGTGCCCGATACCTGCATGGATCTGCTTTTCCGCTGGGACGCCGCCAGCGGCGGCTATTCCTGCTGCTTCAGCGCGCTGTATGATAAGCCGTTTTTTCTGCCCGTTCATGCGCAACGCGTGCCGGTTTCCTTTGCGGTACGGTTTTACGCCTGGTCCGCCGCACTGTTTACACGCGCTTCGCTGGCCGGAAGTCGCGGCCTTACCCTGGACGCGGAGGCGTATTTCGCGCCCCTTGTGCGTGAAATGCTGTATATGCTCCGGCAAACGCCGGACTTTGCCTCGCGTTGCGCCAAGGCCGAAAGCCTGCTGTATGCCCATCTCGCCGCGCCGCAGCCGGAGGCGGCGTTCGGCAACGCCGTATACGCCATTCTGCAAAGCCGCGGCCGCCTGCGCGCGCATGAGCTGGCAAGGGACGCGCATCTAAGCCTTCGCCAGTTGGAACGCCTGTTTCAGCGCTACAGCGGTGCCTCGCCCAAGGCGCTCAGCGCTATGGTGCGCTATCAATGCCTGTGGCAGGACGCGCTTTTCTCGCCAACTTTCTGCATTCAGGACGCCGTATACCGCTACGGCTATACGGATCAATCCCACCTGCTGCGCCAGTTCCGCGCCTACCATGGGCTGTCGCTTAGGCAGGCCCTGGCCCTGGCGCATGGAAACGTCGCATTTTTACAAGACGCATCCTCTCATGCCTGATATCCTATAGGCAAGGAGGGATGTACCATGAACCTGACCCACGAAAGATTCCATCAGGTCGAAAGCTGGATCCTGCGCAACGGGCGGCCGTTGGAGGCCGCGCGCTATGCCATGCACTTTCAGGGCGAGGGCCCCGAACGCTTCCTTGAACTGCTGCGCCTGTACCAAAATGCCGATGGCGGCTTCGGCCACGCATTGGAGCCGGACGGCTGGAATCCCCATTCCACGCCCTACTGCACGCTGAGCGCGCTGAACCTGCTTAGCGAGGCGGGGGTTGATGATTACGCCCATCCGCTCTATCAGGGCGCGCTTGCCTACCTTGCCAGCGGCGATAGCTTTGAGGACGGACTCTGGCTTTTCAGCGTGCCCAGCAGCAACGATTTCCCGCACGCCCCCTGGTGGGGCTACGATACCTCGCTCAATCAAACGGAGAACCTCGGCCTGTCGTCCGCGTTGGCAGCCTTTGCGCTAAGCGCATGTCCCGCCGGTAAGCCGCTGTATCAAGCGGCGCTCGCCATCGCCCGCCGCGCCTATGACCGCCTGATGAGCGGCGTAAACCCGGGCGTAATGGGCATTGACGGCTTCATGGCTCTCAGGCCGCACTGGCAGGCGCTTTCCATCGCGGAGAATCCTGACGCTGTGGACGGCGTTCTGCGCGCCCTGGTAAACGCTGCAATCGTGCGCGACTCCGCGCTATGGGAGCAATATGTGCCCCGTCCCTCCGCCGCCATTCATTCCCCGGACAGCCCCTTTTATGCTGAAAATCGCGCCGATCTGGAAAAGGAGCTCGACTACCTGATCGCCACCCTGCCACAGGAGGACGATGTATGGCCCATCAACTGGTGCTGGTTCCAGGAGCAGGAGCGTTATCCCAAGGCCTTTGCCATCAGCGAGAGCTGGTGGAAGGCATGGAAGGCCATTGACAATCTGCGCCTGCTGCGCGCCTTTGGCAGAATCGGTTAAGCCTGACACATCCAGGTACAGAAAAAGCATCGCCCGGTTTTTTCAATGCAAAAGCCCGAAGCGATGCTTTCTTTTTATTCAGCTATTCCACGCGCCCTTCCCTTACAGCACCTTGCGCAAAAAGTCCTGCGTCCTGGCGTTTTTGGGGTTTTCAAAGATCTCCTTAGGCGTGCCTTCCTCAAGCACAACGCCCCCGTCCATAAACAGCACGCGGTCGCCCACCTCGCGGGCAAAGCCCATCTCATGGGTCACTACCACCATGGTCATGCCTTCCTCGGCCAGCTTCTTCATTACGTCCAAAACCTCGCCCACCATTTCGGGATCCAGGGCGCTGGTCGGCTCGTCAAACAGCATCACATCAGGATTCATGCACAGCGCGCGCACAATGGCGATGCGCTGCTGCTGTCCGCCGGAAAGCTGCTTGGGATATGCGTCCGCCTTTTCTACCAGGCCCACGCGCGCCAGCAGCTTGGTGGCCTTATCGGTGGCCTCCTCCTTGGTCATCAGCCCGGTTTTCACAGGCGCGAGGGTCAGGTTTTGCAGCACCGTCAGGTGGGGAAACAGGTTAAACTGCTGAAACACCATGCCCATTCGGCGGCGTATCAGGTTGATATCGCACTTGGGGTCGGTAATATCCGAGCCCTCAAACAGGATATGCCCGCTCGTGGGCCTTTCCAGAAGGTTCAGGCAACGCAGGAAGGTGCTCTTGCCCGAGCCGCTGGGCCCGATGATAACCACCTTTTCACCAGGCGCGATATGCTGATCGATACCCTTTAGCACATGCAGGCTCCCAAAGGATTTTTCCAGTCCCTTAACGGTTATCACCCTGACGCAGCCTCCTTTCCAGCTTGCCCACCAGCCATGTGAGGAACATGACCAGCACAAGGTAAATCAACGCAACGGCAATCAGCGGCATAAACGCCGAGTAGGTAGCGCCGCGGATGCGGTTGCCCGCAAAGGTCAAATCCGATACCGCCACATAGCCCGCCACCGAGGTTTCCTTGATAAGCACAATAAACTCGTTCGCCAGCGTGGGCAATACGTTTTTAAGCACCTGCGGGGCAATTACATGCAGCATCGTCTGCAAATAATTCAGGCCCAGGCTGCGTCCCGCCTCCATCTGCCCCTTATCCACCGCCAGGATGCCTCCGCGGAAGATTTCGGACACATACGCGCCGGAGTTCAGGCCAAAGGCGACGATGGCGATCATAACCCCGTTATCCGACGAAGCAAAAATGATGAAGTACATAATCATGAGCTGAACCACAACGGGCGTGCCGCGGATAACGGTGGTATAAATGCGGCAAATTGCGTCAGCCACGGCCAGCAGCGCGCTGCCAACACCGCGCTTGCCCTGGCGGGTCTGGTCACGCGTGGTGCGCACCACGGCGATTACCACGCCGATCGCCATACCGATCAGCAATGCGAAAAACGTGATGATAAGCGTGTTTTCAAGGCCCGTCACCAGCATCTTCCAACGGTTCTTTTCAACGAAATTCAGAATAAATTCCGCCTTTACGCCTTCAAACCAGGCGCTTAGCTGTTCCAGCACGTGTGATTGCCCCCTTCGATAACATGCGCAAAGGGGTGCGGACAAGCCGCGCCCCTGCGCACATTGCGTTTGAATCGCTTATTCAACGGGAATATACTTGTCGATGATGGCCTGCACGGTGCCGTCCGCGATAAGCTCCTTCAGCGCGTTGTTGAAGCTTTCCAGCAGCTCGGTGTTTTCCTTGGCGATGCAGGCGGCATACTCCTCCACGGCGTACTCGGTATCCAGCACCTTCAGGCCAGTGTTGGCTTCCACAAACGCCTTGGCGGGCGCGTTATCAATAACCACGCAGTCCACCTTGCCGCTTACCAGGGCCATCACGGCGTCATTGCCGGTCTGGTAGCGGTTCACGGTGCCCAGGCCCGCCTCCTCAATATCGCCGGTGGTGTAGATATCGCCGGTGGTATCCTGCTGCACGCCAATCTTGTGGCTGGCGCCCTCGGCGAACAGATCGTCCACGCTGGTGATATCGGAGCCTTCCTTCACGATAACGGACTGGATGCCTGTGGCATAGCTATCGGTGAAGTTGACCATCTGCTTGCGCTCGTCGGTCACGGTGAGGCCGGCCATGCAGAAATCCGCCTTGCCGCTTTGCACGGCCGCGATGCAGGCGCCAAAATCAATATCGGACAGTGCGAACTCATAGCCCAGCTTCTCGCAGATCGCCTTGGCGATGTCTACGTCAATGCCCACGGCTTCCTCGCCGTCATAATACTCATAAGGCGGGAAGGATACGTTGGTTACCATGGTCAGGGTTTCGGCACACGCAAAAGCGGCAGTCAGGGTCATCGCCAGGGTCAATACCAGAGCAAGCAGCTTCTTCATACTCATTTCCTCCATTCAAAATGGCCTTTCCTTCTGGGAATGTGCATAGTATACCGCAGGTTATGCATCATGTCAAGCGCTTTTTGCATAAATATTCAACTTTTTTCTGAATATCGGCCTGAATAATGCATAATCCTTATCAGTCAAGCCTTTTCGCACGCTTCCCTGTATGCCTGCATGCCCTGCTCATACGCATCCACGCCCCGGCTATCCACAGCAACAGTCAGCGGCAGATCGCGCACCTCCAACCGCTTCACGCTTTCGGTACCCAGGTCGTCATAGGCCACCACGTCCAGCTTTTGAACGCACGCGGCCATGTATGCCGCGCAACCGCCAATCGCCGCAAAATACACGGCTCCCGTTTCACGAATGGCCCGCCTCACTTCCTCGCCGCGCCCGCCCTTGCCAATCATGGCATTCACGCCATAATGAAGCATCCGGGGCGTATACGCATCCATGCGCACGCTGGTGGTGGGGCCAATCGCGCCGCAGGCTCTGCCCGGCGGGGTGGGCGTGGGCCCGGCATAAAAGATGGTTTGGCCGCGCAAATCCACGGGCAGTTCCTCTCCCCTATCCAGCGCGGCGCAAAACCGGCCGTGCGCCGCGTCGCGCGCCGTATAAATAATTCCGCTTACCAGCACGCGGTCGCCCGCGCGCAGCTTTGCAAGCTCCTCCTTCTGAAAGGGAGCCGTTAACCGATATGCGCTCATCTCGCTTCCTCCTTTGCTTCACAGCACAGCGCTGGCATGCCGCGTTACATGGCAGCCCACGTTTACCGCCACTGGCAGGCCCGCGATATGCGTGGGCGCGGCCTTGATGCGCACGCTTAGCGTCGTGGTCAGTCCGCCAAAGCCCTGCGGGCCGACGCCCAGTGCGTTTACCTGCCGGGTAAGCTCCTTTTCCAGCGCATCGTAATAGGGATCCGGATGCGGGCCCTCGCGCAGCTCCACCAGCGCCTCTTTGGCCAATTCGGCTACGCGCTCAAACGTGCCGCCCACGCCCACGCCCAGTATCATGGGCGGGCATGGGTTTGCGCCTGCCAGGCGGGCCGTTTCCAGCACAAAGGCCTTTACGCCTTCCAAGCCCTGCGCCGGGGTGAGCATGCACAGGCGGCTCATGTTCTCGCTGCCAAAACCCTTGGGGGCGACGGTCAGCCTGATCCGGTCGCCCGCCGTCAGGCGGACATGCAAAACGGCGGGGGTGTTATCGCCCGTGTTGCCGCGGCGGATGGGATCGCGCACCACGGATTTGCGCAGGTAACCATCCGTATAGCCCCTGCGCACGCCCTCGTTGACCGCGTCCTCCAACAGGCCGCCCACGATATGCGCGTCCTGCCCCACCTCGGCGTAAACCACAGCCATGCCCGTGTCCTGACAAATGGGCATGCCCTGGTCGCGGGCGATATCCGCGTTATGCCGGATCAGCTCCAGCGTTTCCTTGGCGGGCGCGTAGGGCTCGCGGGCGCAGGCCTCGCACAGAAGCCCCCGCACCTGCGAGGGCAAAAGCGTGTTGGCCTGAATGCACAGCCGTGCCACCGCGTCCGCAATGGCTTCGCAGGAAATTGTGCGGCGTTCCTCCATAATTTTCATTCTCCTTCCCTATTTCAATCCAGAATAATCTTCACTACCTCGCAGGGATTGCCCCAGCGTGGCATGCGCGAGGGGTTGCCCGCGCCAGCGGAAATAATCAGCCGCTCCTCCACCACGCCGCGCGTATATCGCGGAAACAGCCCCTGCCCAGGCGCGTAAATTCCCTGACCGTGAATGCGGATTTGCCCGCCATGCGCGTGCCCCGCCACAATCAGGTCTATATCGCGGCCGCGCATCAGCTCTATAGCCTCGTGCGGCTTGTGGCACAAAAGCACCTTCGCGCCGTCCAGCTTTTCAAATGCGTCCAGCATATCCGGCTTCTTCACAATTTCAGGGGCGTACCATCCGCCAATCCAGATTTCGCCAAAGCGCTCGTAGCTGTTTACCAACACCCTTGCGCCCGTGCCCGCGATGGCCTCCATCAACGCGCGATAGTCCCCCTGCCGCGTTTCATGATTGCCCACGGAAAAATACGTGGGTAGCCTTTCCGAGGCCTCCTTTAAAAAGCGCACGCCGTTGCTCGCGCTCTGGCGGTAACGGTCGCTCACGTCGCCGGGCGCAAGCACAGCGTCGGCCTCGTTCAGCAGGGGCAGCAAATCCTCGTAGGGCTCGTCGTGCAGGTCGCTCACAACCAGCAGCGCAAGCGGCTTTTTCAGCTTTCCCGTGTGACGTTCATATACCGTGAGTCTTCGCATATCATCCCCGCCTTCCCTGGCCCCATGGGCGCATGGCTTATTGTAGCACACAACGGCCCGCCTGCCAACCGTCCGCCCTGCTTGACAGGCCGCAAAACCCTCATTATAATGAGCGAGTCCATTGCAAACAGGAGGCGTTATCCATGCATTTTCTGATGCAATTTGCCATCATCCTGAGCGTTTCCTTCGCGGGCGAGGCGCTGCGCGCCCTGCTGCCCCTGCCGGTGCCCGCCAGCGTATACGGCCTGTGCCTGATGCTCGCGCTTTTGTGCACCGGTGTTCTGAAACCGGAAACGCTCCGCCCCACGTCCCAATACCTCATCGACGTGATGCCCATCATGTTTGTACCCTCCTGCGTGGGGCTGATGAACGTATTTGGCGAGCTGCTGCCCGTGCTGCTTCCCTTTGTGGCCATCTGCCTTATCAGCACGGTGCTTGTAATCGGCGCGACGGGTCGAATGGCCCAGTTCATGATTCGCCGCGAGGGGAGGCAGCACGATGCGTGAGTTTTTGGCGGATTCCCTCTTTTTTGGAGCGCTGCTCACGCTGGCGTTCTACGCCGTGGGCCTGGCCCTGCGCAGGCGCTTCAGACTGGCGGTTTTTAATCCTATTTTGATTGCCACGTTCTCCATCATCGGCGTGCTTACGCTTATTGATGTGGACTACGAGGTTTACAACCGCGGTGCGGACTATATTTCCTATTTTCTCACCCCCGCCACGGTCTGCCTGGCCGTACCCCTGTATGAAAAGCTTACGCTTCTGAAAAAGCACTGGAAGGCCGTGCTCATGGGGCTGCTGGCAGGCGTGCTCACCAGCGTGGCGTGTATTTTTGCCCTGTGCAAGCTGTTTGGGCTTTCACACCAAATGTATGTGACCCTCCTGCCCAAGAGCATCACCACGGCCATTGGCATCGGTGTTTCTACCGAGCTGGGCGGCGTTGTGCCCCTGACGGTGGCCGCCATCATGATTACCGGCATTTTTGGCAGCGTGGCGGGCGAGCAGGTGTTCCGCCTGTTTGGTATAAAGGAACCCGTGGCGCGCGGCCTGGGCTTGGGTACCGCGTCCCATGCCGTTGGCACCTCCAAGGCCATGGAGCTTGGCGAGGTGGAGGGGGCCATGAGTAGCCTGGCCCTGGTGGCGGCTGGGATTACCACAGTGATTGCGGCGCCGCTTTTCGCGGGGCTGATGTAGGGCGGGGTGCAGGGGCATAATGCCTCTGCCGGGGTTTGGG
>JALEIQ010000269.1 GCA_022769795.1 Clostridiales bacterium | reverse complement strand
CTGGACAAGATTTTCTACAATATGCGCGGCAATTATGTGGATGTATCCAGCGTAAACGGCGGTATTATTATCGCCATTGTGCTGGCTGTCATCATCTACATCGTGCTACAGAAAACGACCTTTGGCTATGAGCTGAAGGCCTGTGGATTGAACAAGGATGCAAGCCGTTACGCGGGCATCAACGAGAATCGCGCGATTGTTCTGAGCATGGTCATCGCGGGCGCGCTGTCGGGCGTGGCCGGGGCGCTGATGTATCTGGCGCCTGCCAGCGGGCTGCACATTCACGTGCAGGAGGTTCTCTCGGCGGAGGGCTTCAATGGTATTCCTGTGGCGTTGCTAGGATTGAGCAACCCCATCGGCATCATCTTCGCGGGCCTGTTTGTGGCCTATATCAATGTTGGCGGCTCCTATCTGCAAAACCTGCAGTACATGAAGGAAGTCATCGACATTATCATTGCCATCATCATCTACTTCAGCGCGTTTTCCCTGTTTGTCAGGGGCGTTATTAGCCGCATCGGGAAAAAACGCAGGGAGCGGGCTTACACGGCCGCCGAGGAGAAGGGAGAGGGGAACTAATGGATACGATCTATTTCATTGTGCAGCAAATGTGGTTCTTCTCCATTCCGCTGATGGTGGTTGCCTTGGGCGGTATGTTTTCTGAGCGCAGCGGCGTGATTAACATTGCGCTGGAAGGCATCATGGTCTTTGGCGCGTTCTGCTCCATTTTCTTCATCAACAAGATGCAGGGAATCATGAGCGGCCAGCTGCTGCTGGTGCTGGCGATTCTGGTGGCCGCGGGCAGCGGCATGCTGTTCAGCCTGCTGCACGCTTATGCCGCGATCAATTTGAGGGCGGATCAGACCATCTCCGGCACGGCGCTGAACATGGGCGCCCCGGCCATCGCCATTTTCGCGGCCCGTATGTTGCAGGAAAACGGCGTGCAGCAGGTGCCCTTTGAGAACACCTTCCGCATTGCAAAGGTGCCGGTGCTGGGAGATATTCCGGTGCTTGGCCCGCTGCTTTTCCAGAACACCTACATTACCACGTACCTGGGCTTTATCATTCTGATTGTGGCGACGGTGGTATTGTACAAGACCAAGTTTGGCCTGCGGCTGCGGGCCTGCGGCGAGCATCCCCAGGCGGCGGACAGCGTGGGCGTGAACGTGTACAGGATGCGCTATGCCGGCGTAATCCTCTCCGGCGCGCTGGGCGGACTGGGCGGATTGATCTTTGTTGTGCCGACGTCTACCAACTTCAACGCGACCGTATCCGGTTATGGCTTCCTGGCCCTGGCGGTATTGATTTTCGGCCAGTGGAAGCCCATGCGGATTCTCCTGGCGGCGCTGTTCTTTGGCCTGATGAAAACCATTGCCTCGGCCTACTCCGGCATTCCGGGGCTGAAGGATCTGGGCATCCCCAGCGACATCTACAAGATGGTTCCGTTCATCGCGACGCTGATCGTGCTGGCGTTTTCCTCCAGGAATTCCGCCGCGCCAAAGGCCGAGGGCACGCCCTATGATAAGGGCAGCCGGTAAGGAAATGGGCTTGCCTGGATGGCGGCTGCCTGTATTCACAGTATAAAAGAATAGGGTTTATGGAGGGCGGTTCGTGAGAAAGCCGCCCTTCATTTTCGTCCGTTGCCTTTTTGGGGTTATGACTTGACTTGCGGGTAATAAAAATCACCATCTGAAAGCGCTTTTCGGATGGTGATTTTCGCATTTTTATGGGCCGACGCTAGCAGTGCAGCTCCTCAAAAAGCAGGCGCATGAGGTCGGTGCCGTCCATCAGCACAGGCTCGCAGAGCATTTCCTCCTCGCAGAACTTGCGGATGGGGATGGGCCTGCGCTCACGAAGCGCCTTGTCCACGGTGCGGCTGTCGTAAATGGCGTAGGGTACGGGGCTGCCGTCGTGCGTGCGGGTGGTGAGCAGGGTGGGGTGGTCGCTGAGCAGCAGGAGGCGGAAACCCTCGCCGCGGGCGGTCAGCTCGTCCAGAATGGGCGCGACCACGCGGGATTCCACGTTCTGGATGGCCTCCAGCTTGCGCGAAAGGTCGCCCGCGTGGGCCATTTCATCCGGGGCCTCGATATGCACGGCCACGAAATCGTCGCCGGAGGCCAGCGCGTCCAGGGCGCAGCGCACCTTGCCCTCATAGTTGGTATCCAGATCGCCGTTGGCTCCCTCCACGTGCGGGGTTTTCAGCCCCGCCAGCCCGGCGATGCCCCATACCAGCGGCACGGCGCTTACCACGGTTCCCCAATGGCCGTATTTTTCGCGGAAGGAGGGCAGGCGCACGGCGGTGGCGGCGCCCCACGGCCAAATCATGTTCGCGGGGAGCTGGCCGCGGCTTTTGCGGCGGAGGTTGACGGGATGGGCGCTGAGCACCTCGTAGCTGCGCAGCATGAGCGCGCGGATGTTATCGCACATTTTGCGCGCCGCGCCGTCGTCCGTTTCGCGCTCCAGATGGGGCAGATACGGCTCGATGGGCTGCTGAAGCACGTTGTGCGGCTCGGTAAGGCGCACGGCGGCCAGATCCTTCGCGTCGGAAACCATCACGCCCACGTGGCGGAAGGTATCGGTTACGGTGATGGAAAGGCCGGATTGCGCCATCAGCGCGGCAAAGGCGGGATCGGCCAGCAGATCATTCATGAGGGTCGTGGCTTCCTCGCCGTGGATGTTGCCGCCGTTATGGCTGTGAATCACCAGCCTGCCGTCCTCCTCCGGAAGGACGGCGCACAGGTTGACGCGGAAGCTGATGGCCCCGTCCGGCAGGGTTACACCCATACCGGCCGCCTCCAGCACGCTGCGGCCCGTGTAGTAGGTTTGCGGCGCATAGCCGAAAATGCTCAGAATGGCGGTGTCGCTGCCCGCGGGCATGCCGTGCGGCACGGTGAGCGCGCGCCCGCAAAAGCAACCGGCGCAACGGTCAAACGCCGGGAGCGCTAGCGCCTCCAGCGGGGTTTTGCCGGCAAGCTGCCCCAGATGGGTATCGGCCATGCCGTCGCCAATGACCAGCACATATTTCATGAAAAACGACTCCTTTGCGGTTTATTCGGCCCAGATGATATCGTCGCGCAGGCGATAAAGCGTCGCGCCATATTTTTTGCGGCAGAAGGCGTCCACGAACCAGTCGATTTCCTTTACCGCGTCGTACTGCACATAGCCGTAGCGCTCGCCGTTGCGCGTGGCGCCGCGCATGTTGCTGTCGCACCAGGTAACGCTGTCGGTTTCGGGATCGTAATCCTTGGTGAAAATCATGCTGTGCGCGCCCACGCCGTAATAGTATTTGGCGGCCATCTGGAAGTAATCGCCGCGCTGCACCTGCTGCAAAAACTCGCGGGCAAGCTGCCAGTTCTCGTCCTTGGTTTTGTCCGGGTCGTAGCGGAAGGAGGCGGCAACATAGAAGGGGTTGCCGTCGGAGGCGGGTATGTCCTTCCACTCTACGCCGTACACATAATCGGTACACTCGTCCCGGGGCTTGTTATCGGGAATCACCAGGGGCGTATCGGGAAACTCCGCCATGCGGAAGCGGTCGCGGTTCTGGCGGAACAGATAGACGGTAAAATTCTTACATACATAAATATCCCCGCTGTACTGGGCGCGCTGGGGGCGGCCGTTTGCCGCCTCGTACTTTTCCAGGGCCAGGGAAAGAATGCCGTCGATAAAGGCCTCCCGCGCGGAGGAATCGCCCTGCGCGGGCTCGTCCCCGGATGGCTCT